>CAMWTD010000006.1 GCA_947177085.1 uncultured Desulfovibrio sp. | reverse complement strand
GAGCTCACCCGGCCCATCACGCTCACTTCCCGCGCCGAGCTCGGCCCCCGGCTGGCGGCCCTCGCCGCGGATCCGCAGGGCGCGCGGGATTTGCGCCATGCCTGGCGCGAGCATTTGCGCGCCCGCCACACCTACGGGCACAGGCTCGCCTTCATCCGCGAAAAAATCGGCGCCTGAGCCGCCCGCGCCCTCGCGCCCGCATCGCCGCGCGGGCCCGGTCTTTCCGGGCGTGTCCCCTCCGTTTTTCCCTCCTCGCCGGGGCATACTCAAGCGCGAAAAGTTTTCAAGGGTGGTTGACTTTTTGTTAGAATATTCACAAGATGGTCGCGGAACCATTCCACTGGCGGCGCGGCAAAAGCGCCCCGAACCCGCACCGCCGGGCTGCAGGGCAGCCGCCGGGAGCGGCCCGTCCGGAACCAAAACATGGAGGATTTCGCAATGTCCAAGCTGGTACCCCCGCATGGCGGCAAGGGTCTCGTGTGCTGCCTTCTCGAAGGCAAAGCCCTGGAAGATGAAAAGAAAAAGGCCGAGGGCCTGAAAAAGATCGAGATCTCCTCCCGCGCCAAGGGCGACCTGATCATGATGGGCATTGGCGGTTTCTCGCCCCTCAACGGCTTCATGAACAAGGCCGACTGGAAGAGCGTCTGCGAAAAGATGCTGCTCACCGACGGCACCTTCTGGCCGCTGCCGGTCACGCTCGACATCTCCGCCGAGGAAGCCAAGGGCCTCAAGGTCGGCGAAGAGGTGGCCCTGGTCCGCAACGGCGAGATCATGGCGACCATGAAGATCGAAGAGATCTACGAGATGACCGAGGACGACAAGAAGTGGGAATGCGAGATGGTCTTCAAGGGCGAGGGCCCGGACTCCGAAAAGTTCTGGGAAGTGGCCCCCAATGACCATCCCGGCGTCAAGATGGTGCTCGCCCAGAAGGAGTACAACATCGCCGGCCCCGTGAAAGTGCTCTCGCAGGGCGACTTCCCCGAGCGCTTCCCCGGCGTCTACATGACCCCGGCGCAACTGCGCGAAAAGCTCGACGAGCGCGGCTGGGAGAAGGTCGCGGCGCTCCAGCTCCGCAACCCCATGCACCGCTCGCATGAATATCTCGCCAAGATCGGCATTGAGGTCTGCGACGGCGTGGTCATCCACTCCCTCGTGGGCTCGCTCAAGCCCGGCGACATCCCGGCCGAAGTGCGCGTGAAGTGCATCGACACCCTGGTTGACAACTATTTCGTCAAGGAATTCGTCATCCAGTCCGGCTATCCGCTCGACATGCGCTATGCCGGCCCGCGCGAAGCCCTGCTGCACGCCACCTTCCGCCAGAACTACGGCATCAACAACCTGCTCGTGGGCCGCGACCACGCGGGCGTGGGCGACTTCTACGGCATGTTCGAGGCCCAGGAGATCTTCAAGAAGATCCCGCAGCCCGAAGAGGAAGGCAAGCGCCTGCTCTGCCAGCCCCTCGACATCGACTGGACCTTCTACTGCAAGAAGTGCGACGGCATGGCCTCCATGCGCACCTGCCCGCACGGCAAGGAAGACCGCGTCATCCTCTCCGGCACGAAGCTGCGCAAGATGCTCTCCGAAGGCGCGGAAGTGCCGGACCACTTCGGCCGCCCCGAAGTGCTGGAGATCCTCCGCAAGTACTACGAGGGCCTGACCGACAAGGTCGAGATCAAGATGCAGCGCGCCGCCTCCGGCAGCACCATGTAAGCGTTGCTGCGCGGCTTGCCGCCAAGTCCTGTTTCCGGGACGTCCGAAAGGGCGTCCCTTTTTTGTTGCAGGATTGGGAGAAAAGCTGAGCGGGGCACAACGGGGCTGCTCCCGGAGGGGGTACGCGACTTCCCCTCACACCGTCTCCGCTGCCAGGGCGCGGTAAGGCTGCCAGTACGAATTAACGGCAGACCTCTCCGGAAGCGGGCAAACCCCTCCCCCATCCGGCCGTTACCCACAATCCCCGCGCCCTTGCGCCCGTGGAACCGAACGCGCCCCGGACGCCCGCCCAGTGGGCGTCGCCGGCCGGAATATTCCTTGCGCGACAGGGGCTTGACAAATACTTTTTTTCACATCGGAAAAAAAGTTTTTGACGCTTGTCAGGGTAGACCGAATAGGCTACGGTTCTCCATATTCGAATTTTTCAGTCGGCTCCGTGCGGCACAGCGGCGGCGCAACCACGCGCGCCGGGCGGCCCGGCCTGGAGATTCCTACCAATGGGGCGTCTATGACAGCAGCACTGTTCACCACAAGCGGTTCCTGGCTAGCGCTGGTCGTCGGCTCACTCCTCCTGATCTACGCCACGGCCAAGGCCGTGCAGCAGCGCAACGATCCGCGCAGGCTTATCCTCTGGGGCGGCCTGCACGATCTCGGCGTTCTCTGCATGGCGCTCTGCGCGCAGGTGGGGGCCGGGCTCACCGGCATCTGGCTTTTCGCGATCTTCCAGATCGCCGCGCGCCTCCTCGCCTGGTGCGCGCTCGCCCGGCTTTCGGCCCCGGCGGAAGGCGCATGCGCCTGTCCCTTCCGCAATGTCCTTGCGGCGGGCCCCTCGCTGGACGAGCTGAACGGACAGGGCCAGGCCAGGCCCTGGGCCGGGGCGCTCTTCGGACTGGGCCTGCTGGCCGCAGTGGGCGGAAGCCCCTTCCTCCTGCCCGAGGCGCGGGCCCTCCTCACCGTGGGCCTTCTGGAAACGCTGCCCGCGGGCGGCTTTTTCTGCCTCATGCTCATGGCGGCGGCCACCACCATCTTCATTTGGCTCTATGTGGCGGCCGTGCAGCACATCTGCCTCGAGCGCCCGGCCGGGGGCAAGGAAGCGCCCGCCGAGGGCCGCGGCCTCTTCGGCACGGGGCTCACGCCCGCGCTCTTCGTCCTCGGGATCATTGTGGCCCTGCTCGGCGTGTTCCGCGGGCCCCTCACCGACGCCATCGGCGCGGCCTTCGGCATCATGGTCCCGCACAGTCCGGTGCATCCGGCCTTCTGGTGTCTCTATATCGGCGCTTTCGTCACGGGCGCGGCCTTCCTCATGCGCGCCCATATGGCCCCCTATATCGGCACGGCCTTCTTCGCCTGCGCGCTGGCGGCCGTCTGCGTGGCCGAGGCGGCGCCGCTCGCCCAGTTCTTCCTTGTCATTATCGCCCTCATCGGCCTCATCGTGGCCGTCTATTCCCTGAGCTACATCCATGACGGGCGCAAGGGCTGGTACTGGTTCTTCCTGCTCCTCACCTTCGCGTCGCTCGCGGGCATCGTCTCCACGCCCGACGTGATGGCCATGTACGGCTACTGGGAGCTGATGACCTTCGCCTCCTACTTCCTCGTGGTCCACGAGGAGAAGCCCGCCGCCTACGCCGCCGGCCTCAAGTATTATGTCATGTGCGCGGGCGGCGCGCTTTTCATGCTGCCCGGGCTCTTCCTGCTCAAGGTGTTCTCGCTGGAGCCGGGCCTTGTCTTCCAGCTTCCCAACTGGCTCCAGATGGGGCTCATGCTTTGCCTCGCCGGCTTCGGCGTGAAGGCGGGCCTCGTGCCGCTGCACTCGTGGCTGCCCGACGCCCACCCGGCAGCGCCCTCCTCGGTGTCCGCGCCCCTTTCCGGCGTCATCACCAAAATGGGCATCTTCGGCATCCTCTCCGTCATCATCATCGGGGCGGGACGGCCGGAGGCGGAACTGCCCGGCATGTTCGGGCTTTCCTGGTTCGGCACATGGCTCTGCGGCATGGGCGCGGCCACGCTTATCTATGGCGAGATCATGGCCCTGATGCAGAGCGACATTAAAAGAATGCTGGCCTACTCCACCATGGGCCAGATCGGCGAGATCGCCCTGGTGCTCGGCCTCGGGACCTGGCTCGCCACGGCGGGCGCGCTCTGGCACGTCTTCAACCACGCGGTGATGAAGGACCTACTCTTCCTCGCCGCGGGCGCGCTCATCATGCGCGCGGGCAGCCGCAAGCTCGCCGACCTGCGCGGCCTCGGACACCAGATGCCCTGGACGGTGGCCTGCATGTGCGTGGGCCTGATCAGCATCATGGGCCTCCCGCCCTTCGGCGCGTTCTACAGCAAATTCCTCATGATCCAGGCCGCGGTGAGCGCGGGGCACATCTGGGTGGCCGTGCTGCTTTTGGCGGGGGCCCTGGTGGGCGCGGTGTACTACGGCCGCATCCTCAAGACCCTGGTCTTCGAGCAGCGGCCCGCCGACCTGCCCGTGGCGGAAGAGGCCCCCTTCACCATGCGCATCGCCATGCTGGTGCTCGCCGCCATGAGCCTCATCGCCGGCCTTGCGCCGCAACTGCTCATGCCGCTGGTGCTCCCGGTGGCGTCGCTGGCCTACGAAGCGCCGGCGCAGGCCCCGGCCATCCTCGCGGCCATGAGCGTCAACTGGCCCATCTATGTCATCTTCCCGGTATTTGGCGCGGTGCTGCCGGCCCTCTTCTGCGGGAAGCCGCGCATGGCCGGCTGGATGAGCGTGGGCGTGCTGCTCATGACGGCGCTGCTCGTACTCGCTTTCGGGCGGGAGCTCGACACGCTCTCCTTCTGCTTCTCGCTTATCGTGCCGCTGGTGGGCGCCATCAACATGGCCTACGCCGTGGGCTACATGTCCCACAGCCATTCGCAGTGGCGCTTCTACTGCGCCTTCACCTGCATGTGCGGCGGCCTCGTGGGCATGGCGGCAAGCCAGTACCTTTTGAGCTTCTTCCTCTTCTGGGAGATCATGAGCTCGTGGACGCTCTACATGTCCATCGCCCATGAAGGCGACCGCGACTCGCTGCGCGAGGCGTTCAAGTACTTCCTCTTCAACCTCTTCGGCGCGGGCTTCCTCTTTGTGGGCCTCGCCGTGCTCGGGCCCTTCACGCCCTTCAACACGAGCCTGCTCACGGGCATCCTCGGCGGCATGAGCCCCTGGGCCGCGTGGCTCGGCATGGCGCTGCTCGCCATCGGCTTTGTGCTCAAGGCGGCGCAGCTTCCCTTCCGCATCGACTGGCAGATGCACCCGGCGCTGGCGCCCACGCCCGTTTCGGGCTACATCTCGTCCGTGCTCCTGAAGAGCGCCATCATCGGCCTTGTGAAGCTCTTCATGCTGCTCGGCGGAGGCTTCGCCCTGGCGGGCCTCGTGAGCGGCTTCGGAGAAAGCGTCATCACCACCGCGGTCATGTGGATCGGCGGCATTACCATCATCATGGCGGCCATCCAGGCGCTCCGGGCCAACGGCATCAAGCTCGTGTTCATCTATTCCACGGTGAGCCAGCTCGGCTACATGGTGCTCGCCGTGGCCGCGGGCGGGGCGCTGGGCTATGCGGGCGGCCTCCTGCACCTTATCAACCATGTGTTCTTCAAGGACCTGCTCTTCCTTATCTGCGGCGCGGTGATGTTCGCCACGCATGCGGACACCCTGGACGACCTCGGCGGCATCGGCCGCAAGATGCCGTTCACGCTCTGCATGTTCGCCATCGCTGGCCTCTCGCTGGTGGGCGTGCCGCCGACGAGCGGCTTCTCCTCCAAGTGGCTGATTTACCACGCGCTCATGCAGGCGGACCAGCCCTTCCTGGCGCTGCTCTCCCTCGTGGGCAGCGTCATCACCTTGGCCTATATCGCCAAGTTCATGCACGCGGCCTTCCTGGGCCAGCCCGGGCCGCATCTTGACAAGGTGCAGGAAGCGCCGCTCGTCATGCGCGTGCCCATGGGCATCCTGGCCGTGGGCTGCGTGGTCACGGGCATCTTCCCCGGGCTTCCGCTCATGCACATCAACAATATCCTCGCCCAGTACGGCGCGTCGCCGCTGGATGTTGGCATCTCGGGCATCCTGTCCGGCCCCGGCACCTGGAACGCCACGGGCATGTTCGTGATGATGGCGCTGGCCTTCGCGGGCGGCGTCTGGTTCGTGCGCCGCTTCACGCGCCTGCGTGAGATCGACGTCCACACCTGCGGCCTGCCCACCGAAACGGCCACCAGCCGCATGACGCCCGCGAGCATCTACGGCGACTTCGTGCGCATGCTCGGCGGCGACAGCGCCCCGAAGGAGAACCGCTCATGAGCGACACCCTGCTTGCCATCCTGCACATGTGCATCTTCCCCGGCGGGGCCTTTGCCCTGATTGTGGGCTTCCTCTTCAAGGGCCTGGACAGGCGGGTGGAAGCGCGCCTCCAGCGCCGCGTGGGGCCGCCGCTCATCCAGCCGTGGCTGGATGCGGCCAAGCTCCTCACCAAGGAGACGCTGATTCCCAAAACGGCTGTCCGCTCGGCCTTTTTGCTGGCCCCGGTGTTCGGCTTCACGGGCATGGCGGTCTGCGCGGCCTTCATCCCCATCCCCGGGGTTTTTGACGGGCTCTTCAACATGGGCGATTTGCTCGTCATCTTCTACCTTTTGCCTATTCCGGCCATGGCGCTCATGCTGGGCGGCTCGGCCTCCAGCTCGCCCTTCGGGGCCATGGGCTTCTCGCGCGAGATGCTGCTCATGCTCGCCTACGAGACGCCCCTGCTCATGATCCTGCTCGCCGTGGCCATGCTCGTTGGCAAGGCCATGAACGGCGGGGCCTGGGGCGCAGAGTTCTCCCTGCTGCACATCGTCGCCTGGCAGCAGGAATACGGCTCCCTGGGGCTCAACCCGGCCATGATCCCGGCGCTTATCGCCTACCTCATCTTCCTGCCCGGGACCATGGGCGCGGCCCCCTTCGACATCGCCGAAGCCGAGACCGAGATCCTCGAAGGCCCCCTGCTCGAGTACGGCGGCCCTCTCCTGGCGCTCTTTCAGGTGACGAGCGCGCTCAAGACCTTCGTGGTGCTCGGGCTCGGGGTGGCGCTCTTCTTCCCCGGGACCATCTGCGACTTGTGGCCCGTGAACCTCGTGTGGTTCGTGTTCAAGTGCCTGGTGCTGATGCTCATTTCGCTCACCATCGTCAAGTCGGCGACGGGGCGCTACCGCATCGAGCAGGCGTTCCGCTTCTATGTGACCGTGCCCACCGGGCTCGCGCTGTGCAGTCTCATTCTTGTCTGGGTGATGTAAGGAGGCAGCCGTGGCTCTGGATACTACGCTGAAGAAACTTTCCGTCCGCTCGCCGTGGCTCTTCCGCATCAATGCGGGCTCCTGCAACGGCTGCGACGTGGAGCTTGCCACCACGGCCTGCATCCCGCGCTATGACGTGGAGCGCCTCGGCTGCCGGTATTGCGGCAGCCCGCGCCATGCGGACGTGGTGCTTATCACCGGGCCCTTGACCACGCGCGTCAAGGACCGGGTGCTCAAAGTCTGGGACGAGATACCCGAACCCAAGGTGACGGTGGCCGTGGGCATCTGCCCCATCTCCTGCGGCGTGTTCCGCGGGGGCTATTCCATCGAGGGGCCCATCGACCGCTACATCCCGGTGGATGTGAACGTGCCCGGCTGTCCGCCCCGGCCCCAGGCCATCCTTGAGGGCGTGGCCAAGGCGCTGGAGATATGGAAGAAAAAACTGGGCATCGAGGGATGAGGGCAAGCGGCGGTCTCATCGCGCGCAGCCTGGCGCGACTTCGCGCGGCAATGCGCGATGACGGCGAGCGCTGCCATCGCTGTGGCGTCTGCCACAATGTCTGCGGCCTCATGGGCCGCGAGCCCGGCTGGCTCCACCGCGCGCAGGCGCGGGCTGAAAGCGGCGGGGCCGCGAACCCGCACCCCAATGACGCCAAGGCTCAGGAGGACTGATATATGGCGGGCTTTCTGAAAGTTCTGTTCCGCAACCTGCTTGACGGGCCGAGCACCGATCCCTTCCCGCTGGGCCCGACCTTCACGCCCAAGCGCCTGCGCGGCAAGGCGGTGGTTGACCCGGACCTCTGCGTGGGCTGCGGCGTCTGCCGCCATGTCTGTACGGCGGGGGCCATCGACATCTCGCCCAAGCCGGACAAGACAGGTTACACCATCACCATCTGGCAGGACTCCTGCTGCCTGTGCGCCAATTGCCGCCACTACTGCCCCACGGGGGCCATGAGCATCACCAATGACTGGCATCTCGTGCATCCCGAGTCGGAAAAGTACGAGATGCTCGAGCAGCATACCATCGACTACGAGCCCTGCGCGCACTGCGGCACGCTCATCAGGCCCATCCCGCTCAAGCTGGCGGAAAAGATTTACGCGCATGACGCCAACATCTCCCCCGAGGAGATCCGGCATCTCTGCCCCAAGTGCCGGCAGCTTGAGGACGCCAAGCGCATCGAGTGCGTCTATCCCGCCGTGGAGACGGAAGAAATCAAGGAGGCCGCCGCACTGCCGGACCCTCCAACGCCGCCGGAGCCTGAGGTCGGGCATCTGGAGGAGGCCCCCTCCACCCAGATGAACCTGCCCGCCGAGGAGCCCGCTCCGGCGGAGGAAAAAGCCTGAGCTCCGAGAAATTTTGTCCGCCGGTGCGGACAAGCGCGGAAAACGACTTAGTTATTGCTGCGCAAGCAATAAACTTCAGCATAGGACCGACCCATGCACGACATCATTCGCGGCAACAGCACGATCATCGAGGGCATCGAGCCCCTCTGCGCCCACGGGGGCAGCGTGCGCCATACCAGCGACAGCTTCGGCAACGCCTATCACTGGTTCCAGATCGACACGCCCCACGAGCTGCTCCAGGCGGCGGACATCCTGCACAGCCAGGGTTCGCGCCTCGCCATGATCACCGCCTACAACCGCCACTCGGACACGGGCCCCATGCAGGCCCTCTGCTACCAGTTCGTTCTCGAGGGCGTGGTCTACAGCGTCACGGTTCCCCTGGACGAGAAGCATCCCCAGGTGCCCTCCATCACCCCCCTCTTCAACAATGCCGACTGGCATGAGCGGGAGATGATGGAGCTTTACGGCATCAAGATCGTCAACCAGCCCAACCCGCGCCGCCTCTTCCTTGACGAAGAGCTGGACAAGGGCCTGCTCGGCGAGCTCGTGCCGCTTTCCATCATGATGAACGGCGCGAGCTCCCAGGACCTTTGGGAGCGCATCCTTCAAGGCAAGGAGTCACGCTAATGAGCAAGAATACTTTTGTCATGCCCCTCGGGCCCGTACACGTGGCCCTTGAGGAACCCGTCTACTTCCGTCTTGAAGTGGAAGGCGAGACCATCCGCAATGTGGACCTCACCTCCGGCCATGTGCATCGCGGCATGGAGGCGCTGGCCCAGCAGCGCAACCTTGTCAAAAACGTCACCTTGACGGAGCGCGTGTGCTCGCTCTGCTCCAACAGCCATTCCTTCACCTATTGCATGGCCGTGGAGAACGCGCTCGGCATGAGCATCCCGCCCCGGGCGCGCTATTTGCGCGTGCTCGCCGAAGAGATCAAGCGCGTGGCCTCGCACCTCTTCAATACGGCCATCCAGGCGCATATCATCGGCTTCAAGTCGCTCTTCATGCACGTCATGGAGGTGCGCGAGATCATCCAGGACGTGAAGGAAACGGTCTACGGCAACCGCATGAACCTCGCCTCCAACTGCCTTGGCGGCGTCAAGTGCGACGTGGATCCGAAGCTCCTGGAATACATCCTCTCGCAGATCGGCAAGATGGAGCCGCAGGTGGAGGAGATTCGCGACATCTACAACACCAACCACAATGTGGTGACGCGCACCAAGGGCATCGGCCTGCTCCCGAAGGAGGACGCCATCCGCCTCGGCGTCGTGGGCCCGGTGGCGCGCGGCTCCGGCGTGATGAACGATGTGCGCAAGGAATCGCCCTACGCCGCCTATCCCGAGCTGGAGTTCAAGTCCATCATCAAGGACGGCTGCGATGTGCATACCCGCACCCAGGTGCGCCTGGACGAAATCTTCGAGTCGTTCGGGCTCATCCGCCAGTGCTGCGAACGCATGCCCGAGGGGCCCGTCACCTGCGCCATGAACCCCATCCCGGTGACGCAGGCCACGGCCCGTAGCGAAGCCCCGCGCGGCGAGGTGTTCTACTACATCCGCACCAATGGCTCGGAAACCCCCGAGCGGCTCAAGTGGCGCGTGCCTTCCTATATGAACTGGGAGTCGCTGGGCGTCATGATGCGCGACTGCGCGGTGGCGGACGTGGCACTGATCACCAACAGCATCGACCCCTGCGTGTCCTGCACGGAGCGCTAGGGCTTGATGGATATTGAGATGCGCCTCCCCGCGGCCTGCGGGGAGAGCGCCCGCAGGGGAAGGCAGCGCGCCCGTGCATGAGGCGAGCCTTGTCCAGGGGCTGCTCGGTCTGGCCCTGAAGTCGGTGGCGGATCACAACGACGCCCACCCGGAGCGGCGCGTCGCCCGCATCGAGGAACTCGTCTGCGAGATGGGCCTCATCGCCTGCGTGGAGCCCCGGACGCTTGAGGCGTGTTTTGAACTTTTCGCCGAGGGCACGGCCGCCGAGGGCGCAAAGCTGACCCTCGCCACCGCGCCCCTGGCCTGCCGCTGCGAAGACTGCGGCCATGCTTTTGAACTGCGGCAACGCCACTTCGTCTGCCCCGAGTGCGGCGGCGAAAACATCCATTTCAGCGGCGGGCACGGGCTGACGCTCCAGTCCCTGCGCGTCGATACCGAGGAAGCGCACCATGATTGAACACATCCGCGTCACTCCCGAAAAATGCCGCGCCTGCCGCCGTTGCGAGGTGGCCTGCATCGCCGCCCACCACAACATGAGCTTCAAGGAGGCCATGAAGCACCGCGACACCCTGGTGGCGCGCGTGCAGGTGATCAAGGCGGAAGGGCTCAAGACCACGGTGCGCTGCCACCAGTGCCAGCCCGCGCCCTGCTGCAACGTGTGCCCCACCGGCGCGCTCCAGCAGGAGGAGGACGGCCGCATCCTCTTCAACGAGGAACTGTGCATCGCCTGCCAGATGTGCATCAAGTCCTGCCCGTACGGCACCATTTCCATGGACGCGGCGGCGCAGGAAGTGCCCGCCGTTGAAGGCGAGGAGGCCCCAGCCCTGGTGGCCCCGGGCCGCGAGGTGGCCGTGCGCTGCGACATGTGCCACGCCTGGCGCATGGAGAACGGCAAGAAAATCACGGCCTGCATGGAGGCCTGTCCTGTGCAGGCGCTCTCCATGGTGATGCCGGACGGCACCATCGTTGAGCCGCCCATGCCGGAAAAGAAGGCCGTGAGCGCGAAAAAGGAAGGCGAGACCGTGGAGGCCAAGCCGGCTGCCGCCAAGGCCGCGGCCGAAGCGCAGGCCCAGGCCTGACGCGAACTCCAGTAGGCTGGTGATATCCAGAGGAAATACGATTTACGAACAGATTTAAGCGGGCTACTGATATTCTTGAAAAAGGCCGGTTGTCAGTTTGGCAATCGGCCTTTTTCAAGAATATCACGCGCGTTTGTGGCTGGGAATTTGTTTAGTGATGTCGATACCGCTGACAACCAAGGATGCGTAAATGGTGTGGGTAATATTTGCGGTTTTCGTTGCCGCGTTGTCTGCGTATGCGTTTTATCTGCGTAAGCAGGGTTGAGGCCAAAATTTATTTTAGTGTGGGTTTTTCCGTGAAAAATGCCAAAAGGCCGTGCTCCATGCGGGGGCACGGCCTTTTTCTGTTAAAGCTCGTCGCTGGCTACTGCGCGGCGTGGTTCTCCTCGCTGCCGCCCTCCCCCGCCGCATGGGCGCGCAGGGAGGCCCAGAGCGGCTGGGCAGTGGCACGGCCGGAGAAGATTTCCTCCGGCGTGGCGGCCAGCGCCTGGGGCAGCACCTCGTCCACATGCTCCACGAACACGAGCTCGAGGTCGCGCAGCACCTCGTCCGGCACTTCCTTGAGGTCTTTTTCATTGTCCGCGGGCATGATGACCTTTTTTATGCCGCTGCGGCGCGCTGCGAGCAGTTTCTCGCGCAGGCCGCCGATGGGCAGCACGCGGCCGCGCAGCGAGATCTCGCCCGTCATGGCCACATCGTTGCGCACCGGGATGCCGAGCAGGGCCGAGGTGATGGACGTGGCGAGCGTGATGCCCGCCGAGGGGCCGTCCTTGGGCGTGGCGCCCGCCGGCACATGCACATGGATGTCCACCTTGCGGTGGAAGCGCGGCTCGAGGCCGAGGCTTTCCGCGCGCGAACGCACATAGGAGAGCGCGGCCTTGGCCGATTCCTGCATGACCTCGCCGAGCTGGCCGGTGGTCACGACTTGCCCCGAGCCGCTCATGAGGCTCGTTTCCACCAGCAATATCTCGCCGCCGCGCTGGTTGTAGGCGAGACCCGCGCACACGCCCACCTGCGGTTCGGCCTCGCGCTCCTCGTGGCGATATTTCTTCACGCCGAGCAGGGAGGGCAGGCTCTGGGTGGAAACCTGCACCGTGCGCTCAAGGTCGTTCTCCTCCACGAGGCGGATGGCCGTCTTGCGGCAGAGGGCGGCTATCTCGCGCTCCAGGTTGCGCACCCCGGCCTCGCGCGTGTAGCCGCGGATGATCTCCATGAGCGCGTTTTCCGAGACGCGCAGGTTTTCCGGCTTGAGGCCGTGCTCCTCGAGCTGGCGCGGGATGAGGAACTGCCGCGCGATGTGGCGCTTTTCCGTCTCCAGATAGCTTGAAAGCTCGATGATCTCCATCCTGTCCAGCAGCGGCCCGGGGATGCCGTGCAGCGAGTTGGCCGTGGTGATGAAGAAGATCTTGGAGAGGTCGTACTCGAGGTCGAGATAGTGGTCCATGAAGGTGTTGTTCTGCTCCGGGTCCAGCACCTCCAAAAGGGCCGCGGCCGGGTCGCCGCGATAGTCCGAGGTGAGCTTGTCCACCTCGTCGAGGCAGAAGAGCGGGTTATTGTATTTCACCCGCTTGAGGGACTGGATGATCTTGCCCGGGAGCGCGCCCACATAGGTGCGCCTGTGCCCGCGGATCTCGGCCTCGTCGCGCACGCCGCCCAATGAGAGGCGCACGAAGTCGCGCCCCGTGGCCCGCGCCACGGACTTGGCGAGCGAGGTCTTGCCCACGCCGGGGGGCCCCACGAAGCAGAGGATGGGCCCCTTGAGGCCGTGCGAGAGCTTCTGCACGGCGAGATATTCGAGGATGCGCTCCTTCGGGCGCTCGAGCCCGTAGTGGTCGCCGTCGAGGATGGCGCGGGCCTTCTCGATGTCGATGTCGATCTGCTTCAGGTCGTTCCAGGGCAGGTCGAGGATCCAGTCCACATAGTTGCGCACCACCGTATACTCGGCGGCGGCCGGCGGCATGGAACGGAGCTTCTTGACCTCGGCGAGGGCCTTTTCCCGCGCCTCCTCGGGCATGTCGCGGGCCTTGAGGCGCTCTTCCAGCTCGGCCACCTCGGCCTGCGGGTCGTCCTCGCGGCCCATCTCCTTGTTGATGGCCTTGATCTGCTCGGTGAGGTAGTATTCGCGCTGGTTTCGCTCCATCTGAACCTTGACGCGGTTCTTGATGCGCTTCTCCACGGTGGAGAGCGCCACCTCGCCCTGCAGGTACTCGTAGGCCCGTTCGAGGCGCTGGGTCACGTCGGAGAGCTCCAGCACCTCCTGCTTCTTGCGGTAGTCCAGCTTGAGCTGCGGCATCACCGCGTCGGCGAGGGGGCCCGGCTCCTGGAGGGCCATCATGGCGAGGATGGCCTCCTGGGAGATCTTCTTGTTGTTCTTGCCGTATTCCTCCAGCGCCTCGTGCACGGCGCGCACCAGCGCCTCCTTTTCCTCGGGGCGGCTCTGGCTTTCGGGCACGCGGCGCACGAAGGCCACGGAATACTGGCCGCGCTCGCGAAGCTCCTGCCACGTGGCGCGGTACAGCCCCTCGAACAGCACCTTGATGGTGCCGTCGGGCAGCCGCAATATCTGGAGGATCTTGCTCACCACGCCCACCGGCGAGAGGTCGCCGGCGTCCGGCTTTTCCAGGCCGGCCTCGCGCTGGGCCACGAGGAAGATCTGCTTGCTGTAGGTGGCGTGCGCGGCCTCAATGGCCTTGATGGAAGCCTCCCGCCCCACGAAGAGGGGCATGATGGACCGCGGGAACATGACCACTTCCCGCAGGGGCATGACCGGCAGTTCCTCAATGGCGCTTCCGCGCGCTTCATCCGACATGGCATTCTCCGTTGTAGCACTGCATTGCTGGACATTTGCGCTGATGATTCCGCGCGCCGATTCCTGCTGCACAGCGGCATGGAGCCTCCGGCAAAGGCTGCACCCCTCAGGAGGCGTCCCGCGCGGGGGCTTCCTCGAGGGCGCGGGGCTCGCCGTTTTCGCCATAGAGCAGGACAGGCTCCTTGCCCTTCTCGATGACCGCCCGGTTGATGACGCACTCCCGCACATTGGGCAGCGAGGGCAGCCGGTACATGATGTCCAGCATGATCTTTTCCATCACGTTGCGCAGGCCGCGCGCGCCGGTCTTGCGCTCGATGGCGCGCTTGGCGATGGACTTGAGCGCGTTGGGCGTGAAGCGCAGGTTCACGTTGTCGAGCCCGAAGAGCTTCTGGTACTGGCGCACCAGGGCGTTTTTCGGCTCCGTGAGGATGCGCACGAGATCCGGCTCGTCCAGCTCGTCCACATGGGTGATGATGGGGATGCGGCCCACAAATTCGGGGATGAGGCCGAACTTGACGAGGTCTTGCGGATGGATTTTTTCGAGAAGCTCCGAGAGGGGCATCTCCTTGGTCGAGCGCACCTTGGCCCCGAAGCCCATGGCCGCGCCCTGCACGCGCGACTCCACGATCTTGTCGAGGCCCACGAAAGCACCGCCCACGATGAACAGGATATTACTCGTGTCCATGCGGATGAATTCCTGCTGCGGATGCTTGCGGCCGCCCTTGGGCGGGATGTTGGCCTCGGTCCCCTCGATGATCTTGAGCAGGGCCTGCTGCACCCCCTCGCCGGACACGTCGCGCGTGATGGAGGGGCCGTCGCCCTTGCGCGAGATCTTGTCGATCTCGTCGATATAGATGATGCCCTTGCTCGCGGCCTCGATGTCGTAGTCCGCGTTCTGGAGGAGCTGCACGAGGATGTTTTCCACGTCCTCGCCCACATAGCCAGCCTCGGTGAGCGTGGTGGCGTCCGCTATGGCGAAGGGCACGCGCAGGATGCGCGCCAGCGTCTTGGCGAGCAGCGTCTTGCCGCTGCCCGAGGGGCCCACAAGCAGGACATTGCTCTTTTCGAGCTCCACATCCTGCCCGAGGGCCTCGGCGCAGAACACGCGCTTGTAGTGGTTGTGCACGGCCACGGCGAGGATCTTCTTGGCCTCGTTCTGGCCGATGACATATTCGTCAAGGCGTTCCTTGATTTCCTGCGGGGTGAGCAGGCGCTCCTCGCTGTCCGCGCTTTCCAGCCTGTCGCGCGCGATGATCTCGCCGCAGGCCTTGACGCAGTTGTCGCAGATGCTCGCGCCGTCCTGCACGATAAGGTTGCGCACCTCAAGCTCGCTGCGCCCGCAGAAGGAGCAGCGCAGGGGCTCGTTGACCGGGGTTTTTGTTGTCATTCCTTGCCTTCCTTGGCAGCGTCGCGGCGGGATACCAGGACCTTGTCGATGATGCCGAAGTCCTTGGCCTCCTCGGGCGTCAAAAAGTTGTCCCGCTCCGTGGCCTGCACGACCTCCTCATAGGGGCGGCCGGTATTGTCGGCCAGGATGCGGTTGAGCTTTTCCTTGAGGCGCAGGATCTCGCGGGCGTGGATCTCCACATCGGTGGCCTGCCCGCGGAAACCGCCCGACGGCTGGTGGATCATTACCTGGCTGTTGGGAAGTGCAAAACGCATACCGGGCTGGCCCGCGGCAAGCAGGAAGGCCCCCATGCTGGCGGCGAGGCCCATGCACACGGTGGACACCGGGGAAGTGATGTAGCGCATGGTGTCATAGATGGCGAGGCCCGCCGTCACCGAGCCGCCGGGCGAATTGATGTAGAGGCTGATCTCCTTTTCCGGGTCCTGCGATTCCAGAAAGAGCAATTGCGCGCAGATAAGCGAGGCCACGGCGTCGTTGACCTCGGTGCCCAGCAGCACGATGCGGTCCTTGAGCAGGCGTGAATAGATGTCATAGGCGCGCTCGGAGCGGCCTGTGGTTTCGATGACCATGGGAATGAGCGACATGGCGTGCCTCGTTATGGGGCGGCCGCGGGCTTCCGGGCCGCGCTGGTGGAAGCGGGGGAAAGGGGTGCGCGGCCCGGAAAATCAGGCCGCGCACCGGAAAAACAAATCAGGGGCGTCCCTACGGACGCGGGGGGCTACTCCGCGGAAGATGCGGCCGGGTTCTTGTCGGCGGCCGCAGCGGCCTCGCCGGCCGGGGCGTCCGCGCCAGGCTTGGCGGGGGGCACTTCCTTCACCTTGGCCTTGGCATAGACGCGGTCCATGGCCTTGTCCGCCAGGAGGCGGTCCCGAAGGAGGAAGATGAGGCCGCTGCGCTCATATTCCTGCTGGAGCGTCTTGAAATCCTGCCCGCTGCGCAGGCTGTTCTGGTAAATCTGGGCGAGCACCTCCTGGTCGCTGACCTCGAGGCCCTCCTTCTTCGCGATGGCCAGCAGCAGCACGAGGCTGCGGGTGGCCTCCTCGGCCTGGGGCAGGAGCTCCTTGCGCAATTCCTCCTCGGTCTTGCCGAGGGCGTCCAGGCGCTTGCCCTGGCGCTCGAGACGCACGGCAAGGTCGGTCATCAGGGTGCGCATGTCCGCCTCGAGCATGGCCTCGGGCAAGGGGAAGTCCACCATCTTGAGCAGGCCGTCGAGGAGCTTTTTCTGCGCAGCGCCCTTGTGCAGGCGCTCGCGCGTCTTCACATAACTGTCCGTGATGGCGGCCTTGAGCTTTTCCACATTCTCCTGGCCCATCTGCTTGGCGAGCTCGTCGTCCAGCGCCGGGAGCTGGCGCTCCTTGACGGCATGCACCTTGACCTTCATGGTCACGGTCTTGCCGGCGAGGTCGTGGGCCACGAAATCCGCCGGGAAGGTGATTTCGGCCTCGCCCTCCTCGCCCGGGCGGATGGTCTTGACGAGCGCCTCGAAATCTTCCAGAGCCTCGCGCTCGCCCAGGCTGAGGTCAAAGCCCTCGGCCTTGATGCCGGGGACGGGCGCGCCGTTCTCAAAAGCCTCGAAGTCGATATTGGCGACCTGCCCGTCCCTTGCCGGTTCCGTGCCGTCCACGGGCACGAGCTTCCCCCGGTCGCGCCTGATGCGCTCGATGACTTCCGCCACCTCGGCGTCGTCCACGCCCACGGCCTCCTGTTCTACCTCAAGGCCCTCGTAAGGCGGCAGCTCGAAGGTGGGCAGCACCTCGAACTCCATGCTGTAGGAGTAGCCCTTGCCGCGCTCGAGCGGCGCTTCCGCCCCGCTGATGGTGATGCCCGAAACCGGCTGCACGCCGAGCTTCTGCATCACCTCATTGATGTGCACATTGATGAGGTCCTGCCGGGCCTCGTCATAGATGCGGTCATGGAAACGCTTTTCCACGACGGACGCGGGAACCTTGCCCTTGCGGAAGCCGTCCATCTTGACGGAATCCTGATACAGGGCCACAGCGCCGAGAATGGCGGCCTCAGCCTCCTGCGGCTCGGTGGTGATGGTCACCTTTTTCTTGACCGAGGAAATATCTTCGACGCTGTATTCCACAAGTGGCTCCTTTGGTTTCTGGCCTGTGGCGGCAGTGGTGCGAAGGGGGGGACTTGAACCCCCATGCCCGAAGGCGCTGGATTCTAAGTCCAGTGCGTCTGCCAGTTCCGCCACCCTCGCAAATCGGGGAAATCTAGCATGGACGCCCCACTCCCGCAAGCCGCGCGGCAGGGGCGCGCCCGCGGGCCCGCGCACTCCCGGTCGCGCCCCCAATATAAGGCCGATGGCGGCGAAGGCAAGCGGCGGCAAAGAGGAGAGGCTGGGATGAACGGCCAGCGCAGCGGGTGACGGAGACGCCGCCGCGCGGCAAGGGCAAAGAAAAAGGGGGCCGCAGCCCCCTCCATCGCAATCAGCGCATCGGCAGATGCGCGCCCGATTTTCCCTTATGCGGCGGCCTTGGCCTCGATGGCCGCAGGCGCGGTGCGCGAGAACTCGATGATGGCCATGGGGGCGTTGTCGCCCTTGCGGCGCTTGGCGAGCTTGAGCACCCGGGTATAGCCGCCGGGCACTTCCGCAAAGATGGGCCCCACCTCGTCAAACAGGCGCTTGACGAGCGCGTGGTCGTTGAGCACCCGGTAGGCCAGGCGGCGGGCGTGCAAATCATTGCGCTTGGCAAGGGTGATGAGCGGCTCCACGACGCGGCGCAGGTCCTTGGCCTTCATTTCGGTGGTGCAGATTTTGCCATGGATGAGCAGCGCCTTGGCGAGATTCTGCAACATGGCCTTGCGGTGCGAGGGCGTCCGCGAAAATTTTCTGCCGGAATTGCTATGCCTCATTTTGCTGCTTCCTTTTCCATTCCTGGTACTTCTTGTCGAAGCCGTCCACCTTCATGCCGAAATCAAGCCCCATGTCCAGGAGGACGCTCTTGATCTCGTCCAGGGATTTACGGCCAAAGTTCTTGGTCTTGAGCATCTCGCTCTCGGAGCGCTGCACGAGCTCGCCCACCGTGGCGATATTGGCGCTGCGCAGGCAGTTGGTGGCCCGCACGGAGAGCTCGAGGTCGTCGATGCTCTTGAACAGGTGCTCGTTGAGCTCGCTGTTGTCGCCAGCGCCGAGGTGCATGTCCCCGGAGACGCGCTCGTCAAAATTGATGAACACCGAGATCTGGTCCTTGATGATCTTGGCGCTGTAGGCCACGGCGTCCTCGGGCGTGAGCGAGCCGTCGGTCCAGACCTCGAGGATGAGCTTGTCGTAGTTGGTCATCTGGCCGACGCGCGCCTGCTCCACAGTGTAGGCCACCTTGCGCACGGGCGAGAAACTCGAGTCCAGCTTGATGAGGCCAATCTCCTCGGCGAGGCCGTCGTGCATGTCGGCGGGCACATAGCCCTTGCCCATGCGCGCCTCAAGCTCCATTTCCAGCGGGATGTCCTCGGTGAGCGTGGCGATGTGCAGCTCGGGATTCAGCACTTCCACATGCTGGTTGGCCTGGATCATGGCGGCGGTGACATTGCCCTTCTTGTCCGCGCGCAGGGTGAGGCGCTGGGGCTCGTCCGTATCCATGCGCAGGCGCACCTGCTTCAGGTTGAGCACCACGTCGGTCACATCTTCCAGAACGCCGTGGATGGTGGTGAACTCGTGCTGTACCCCGTTGATGCGCACGGCCACAAAGGCCGCGCCCTGAAGCGACGACAGGAGCACGCGGCGCATGGCATTGCCGATGGTGGTCCCATAGCCGCGTTCCAGCGGTTCGCAGATGAACTTGGCGTAGGTGCCGCTTGCGTTTTCCTCATCGCGCAGGATCTGCTCGGGCTTGACGAGCTCCGACCAGTTGCGCGCATTGATGAGGCGTTCGCCCTGTTTGATAAGCATGAGGCCCCCGACTTATTTCGAATAAAGTTCGACGATGAGCTGCTCGTTGACGGGGAACTGGATATCGTCGCGTTGCGGAAGCGCCTTCACCGTCCCCTTGAAGGCCGCGCCGTCAGCCTCAAGCCAGTTGGGGCAGCCGCGGCGCGCCACGGACTCCTGGGCGGCAGCCAGCGCGGGGATCTTGCGGTTCTTTTCGGGCACTTCGATGACGTCGCCCACGCGCACCTGGAGCGAGGGGATGTTCACCTTGCGGCCATTGAGGGTGAAAAGGCCATGCCGCACCATCTGGCGGGCCTGGTCGCGCGAGCCGGCAAAGCCCAGGCGGTAGACCACGTTGTCCAGGCGGCGCTCCAGCGTGACCAGCAGGTTGGTGCCGGTGACGCCGCGGTGCATCTCGGCCTTTTCAAAGTAGCCGCGGAACTGGCGCTCCAGCACGCCATAGGCGCGCCGCGTCTTCTGCTTTTCGCGCAACTGGACGGCATATTCGCTGACCTTCTTGCGCGCGCGGCCGTGCTGACCCGGGGCATAGGGGCGGCGCTCATAGGCGCACTTGTCGGTGAAGCAGCGGTCGCCCTTCAGGAAAAGCTTGCAGCCCTCGCGGCGGCAGAGACGGCATTTGGCTTCCGTATATTTGGCCATGGATAGTTCCTCTTCGTTGGTTCGGCGCGGTGGAGCTCCGCGAAACTACACGCGCCGGCGCTTGGGCGGACGGCAGCCGTTGTGCGGGATGGGGGTGACGTCACGGATGAAGGCCACGCGGAAGCCGGCGGCGGCAATGGCGCGCATGGCGGCCTCACGCCCGGAGCCCGGCCCCTTCACATAGACGCCCACGGTGCGCATGCCGTTTTCCTGCGCCTTCCGGGCGGCCGTTTCGGCGGCCACCTGGGCGGCGAAGGGCGTGGACTTGCGCGAGCCCTTGAAGCCGCTCTGACCGGCGGACGCCCAAGAAATGGCGTTGCCGCGCGTGTCCGTGAAGGTAATAATGGTATTGTTGAACGAGGCCTGGATGTGGGCGATGCCCAGAGGCACGTTCTTCCTTTCCTTTTTCTTGACCGCTTTCTTGGGTCTTGCCATGACTGTCCCTCAGGTTGGCTGGATGGAGGAGCCGATTACTTTTTCTTGCCCACAGCGCCGCGACGCGGACCCTTGCGCGTGCGCGCATTGGTGTGCGTGCGCTGCCCGTGCACGGGGAGCCCGCGGCGATGCCGCAGGCCGCGATAGCAGCCGATGTCCATAAGCCGCTTGATGTTGCCCGAAACCTCGCGGCGCAGGTCGCCTTCCACCTTGTAGTGCTGCTCGAGCTCCTTGCGGATCTCGTTGACCTCATCGGCGGAAAGATCGTCAATATTGCGCTCCCAGTTGACCCCGGTGGTATCCAGGATCTTCAGGGCAGTGGTACGGCCAATCCCGTAGATATAGGTAAGCGCAATGTCCACCCTTTTGCCGCGCGGCAAATCAACACCTGCTATTCTCGCCACAATCGTTCTCCTGCCCTAGCCCTGGCGCTGCTTGTGCCGGGGGTTTTCGCAGATGACTCGAAGCACTCCCTTGCGCCGGATCACTTTGCACTTGGGGCATATTTTCTTGACGGACGGTCTGACTTTCATCTCGCTACTCCACTCACGTCTGCCGTTTTCGCCGAAAAACGGGGCCGCGCCCCAGCTTGCGGGGACGCCGCGCCATATGTCTGGCAAGAACGGAAATCTTTAGCCGTGTTGCGCCAACTTGTCAAGCGGCAATGGTGTGCCGGTTGAGGCCCCTGTCGGAAATGCTCAGGATCTTCGGGCCATCGGGCGTGATGGCCACGCTGTGCTCAAAATGCGCGGCCCACTTGCCGTCGCGCGTGACGGCCGTCCACTTGTCCTCGAGGATGTCCACCTCATAGGTCCCGAGAGTCACCATGGGCTCGATGGCGATGACCATGCCGCTGTGCAGCGTAAGCCCGGGACTGTTGGGCCTGAAATTGGGCACTTCCGGCTTTTCGTGCATCTTCGCGCCCACGCCGTGGCCCACGAAGCGACGCACCACGCCGAGGCCCGCGGCCTCCACGTGCTTCTGGATGGCGGCCCCGATGGCGTAGACGTCATTGCCGGGGCGGGCCTGCTCGATGCCCACGTAGAGGCTTTCCTCCGTGACGCGCATGAGTCGGCGCGCCTCGTCGCTCACCCTGCCCACGGGATAGGTGCGCGCCGCGTCGCCCACAAAGCCCTCGAACACCACGCCCATGTCCACGCTGACGATGTCGCCCTCGTCAAGCGGCCTGTCCGAGGGGAAGCCGTGCACCACCTGCTCGTTCACCGAGCAGCAGGTGGCGAAGGGATAGCCGCAATAGCCCAGGAAGGCGGGCTTGACCTTGTAGTCCGCGCACATGTCGCGCGCGAGCTCCTCAAACTGCTTCGTGGTCACGCCAGGGGCCACCAGGTCGCCCACGGCGTCGAGGATATTGGCCACCATGCGGTTGGCCTCGCGCAGGCAGGCCACCTCCCGGTCATTCTTGATGAAGGCTCCGTGATACTTTTTCATGGGCCACCGCCGGTTCAGGCCCGGCCGCTCCTGCGGGCCTTCTGCATCAGGCCCTGGTACTGGCTGGAGATCATGTGCGACTCCACCTGGTTCATGAAGTCCATGGCAACGCCCACGAGGATGAGCAGGCTCGTGCCGCCGAAATAGAAGGGCACGTTGAAATTGCGGATAAGCAGCATGGGCATGAGGCAGACGAGCGAGATATACACCGCGCCCGAAAGCGTGAGCCTGGAGAGCACGTTGTCGATATATTCCTGCGTCTTTTCGCCGGGCCGGATGCCGGGGATGAAGCCGCCCGCCTTCTTCAGGTTCTCCGCCATTTCCTTGGGGTCAAAAATAATGGCCGTATAGAAGTAGCAGAAGAAGAACATGAGCGCCACATAGAGCACATTGTACATGAGCCCGTTGGGCGAGAAGAACTCGGCCGCGCGGCGCACATATTCATTGCCGGAAAACTGGCCCACCGTCGCCGGGAAGAGCAGGAGCGAAGAGGCGAAGATGGGCGGGATGACGCCGGCCGTGTTGAGCCTGAGCGGCAGGTGCGAATTCTGGCCGCCGAACATCTTGCGGCCCACCTGTCGCTTGGCATAGCTGATGGGGATGCGCCGCTGCGCGCGTTCCACAAAGACGATGCACACTGTCACAGCCGCCATGAACACCAGGATGACGATGGCCATGAAGATGCTCATGTCGCCGGCTTCTATGAGCGCGAAGGACTGGATGATGCCGCGCGGGATGCCCACCACGATGCCGCAGAAGATGATGAGCGAGATGCCGTTGCCGATGCCGCGCTCGCTGATCTGCTCGCCGAGCCACATGACGAGCACCGAGCCCGCGGTGAAGGTGATCATGGTGACGATGCGGAATTCCCAGCCGGGATGCAGCACCACCGGCGTGCCGGCCGGGCTCGTCATGTTCTCGAGGCCCACGGCGATGCCGAGGCCCTGCACCAGGGTGATGAGCACCGTGAGGTAACGGGTGTACTGCGTTATCTTGCGCCGGCCGGCCTGGCCTTCCTCGCGGGCCATGCGCTTGATGTCCGGGCTCACCACCTGCAAAAGCTGCATGATGATGGACGCGGAGATATACGGCATGACGCCGAGCGCGAACACGGAGACATTGGACAGGCCCCCGCCCGAGAACATGTCGAACAGGCTGAAGAGCGTGCCGGCCATGCTGTCGAAGAAGGAGGCCAGGGCGGACGCGTTCACGCCCGGGATGGGGACATGGACGCCGATCCGGTAGCAGCACAGGATGAGGAAAGTCCAGCCC
>CAMWTD010000005.1 GCA_947177085.1 uncultured Desulfovibrio sp. | reverse complement strand
ACACGCCGGAGCGCAGGGCGATATCCGCGTCCATGCGGCTGAAGGCGAGCTTCCCCCCCGCAAGTCCCCCGGCGAGCGCCCCCTGCTCGCCGCGCACGTTGAGCTTGCCGCGCAGGTGCGAGAGGAACATGTCGAGCGCGCGGCCCTGGCTTTGCACGGAAATATCCGCGCGGAAGCGCCCGCTCGCAAAGGGCAGCACGGGCATGGCCCTGGCCAGCGGCGCGCCGTTGACGCCCCGCGCCTGGGCCGTGATGGCATAGGGCAGCGCCTTGCTTCCGCCGAGAATGCACTGGCCGCGGAACGTGCCGCCGTAGAAGGCCGCCTCGGCGTCGATAAGCACGTCCTCAAGGCCGTTCTTGTCCAGTTTTCCCGGATAGATGCGCGTTTTCGCCCCCGTGAGCGTCACGGGGCCGTAGCGCACCGTGTCCGCGGCGAGGCGGATGTCGTAGTTGATGCCGGTCTCGCCAGGCTGGAGCGGCTCGCCGGGCATGGGCGTGAGCGTGGGGTGGGGATAGTGCACGCTCTCGGGCGGCTTGGCCACGGCCTCGGGGAGGGCCAGGCCCAGGTTCACTTTTTCGGCGCGGAGGTCCAACACCACTTCCGGGGCCGCCCAGGAGGGCACGCCGCCGCTGCCCGTAAAGCGCGAGCCCGCGCACACCGCTGAAATGCGCTGTGCCGTGAGCCCCTTGTGGTCAAGGCGAAAATCAACGCTCGCCTCGGTGATATTGTCGAGGGCCAGTTGCAGCCCGGGGGCCAGGTTGCGCGCGAAGCCGAGCCATTGGGTGAGGCTTGCGCGGTGGAGGAGCAGGCTCCCGGCGAGTTCCGGGCCGCGCGAGGCGTCGGGCAGGCGCAGGTTGCCGTCGAGGCGGCCGCTGTCCGGCCCGAGGGCGAAGTTGACGGCGCGCAACTGGATGTCGCGGCCGCCGTGGGCCATGGCCGCCGTGCCATCCACGCTGAGCGGCACGACCTCGCCGGTATGGCCGCCGAGCCCGAGGTCGGAAGCGAGCGCGAAGTTCCCGTTCCAGCCGCCGGGCTGGCCCTGGAAGCCAAGGGAGAGCCGCAAGGGCCCGGGCCAGTCCCGCGCGTGGAGCGTCGCCGCCAGGGTGAGGCCGGGCGTCGCGCCAAGCGGCCGGGCAAGGTCGCTCTCGCCCTTGAGGCTGAAGCGCTCAAGGCTCGCGAGCGTGGCATCCTTTGTGGCATAGCGCAGGCTTGCGAACTGGAGCGAACCTTCCACGTCCCCGGGCGGGGCCGCCTTAAGGCGGCACTGAAGCCCGCGCAGGGCGAGGCTCGCGCCGTCCGCGCCCGTAAGGCGGCACTCGCCCTGCGTGATCTCGAGGCGGCAGCTCCCCTCCAGAAAGGCCAGCGGAACGGCCTCCGGGCCTCCGCGCGGCTTGTCCAGCAGGGCGCGCAGCCGCTCCGCCACTGCGCCGGGAGGGCTCAGGGGCCCGTCAAGGCGCGCCGCCAGGCGTGGGCGCACGAGGGTGAGGCTCCACGGGGAGAAACGCCCCCTGAGCAGGGCGAACAGGTCGGGGCGCACGGTGAGGAAGGCGGCGGACAGCGCGAGACCGTCGCCTTCAATGCGCACATTGCTCACGGAAAGGGCGGGCGAGGGCAAAAGGCCCACGTCCACCGCGCCCATGCTGAAGGCGAGCCCGTGCCCGCGCGCAGCCTCGCCCAGATAGCGGTTGACGAGGCCCCCGGGGTCGCGCTGGAGAAACCAGTAGGCCACGCCCATGAGGGCGGCCAGCACGAGCAGCGCCACAACCAGGACGCGAAAAAAAAGGCGCAAGGGGCGACGCATGGCGTTCCTGCGATATGCGGCGCGGCGCGCCCTGCGGGCTTGACGCCTTGACGCCGTCAACCATGAACAGTATCCTTAAAAATAGTATGCAATCTTGTCCACATTGGCAACCGCGTCGGCGCGGGCCGGGGGCGCAGACTCATGCAGCGACTTCTCTGGATCGGCAGCCCGTTTTTTTCCGCCTCCCTCAAGGATTGCGGCTGGCAGGAGGTGGCCTTCCACAATTTTGAGGAGCCCCGGGTCTACGGCTGGGACGACCTCGTGCGCGTGGCGGGCTTCGTGCCCGACGTGGTCGTGGTGGCGGACAAGAGCCGCGCGCCCTTTGTGCTCGGCGTGGAGGACTTTCCCTGTCTCACGGTGTTCTACGGCGTGGATTCGCACATCCACTCGTGGGAGCCGCTCTACGCGCAGGCTTTCGACGCCTGCCTGGTCTCATTGGAGGACCATCTGGAGCGCTTCGCCGGGCCTTACCTCGAGCCCGGGCGCATCTGGTGGTCGCCGCCCTTCGCCTGGGAGCAGGACCAGCCGCGCCCGGAACTCGCCAAGGAGTGGGACTGCCTCTTCGTGGGCAATGTGGACCCCGAGACCATGCCGCGGCGCGCCGCTTTTCTCGCGGAGGTGGGGAAGGCCCTCCCCGGGCTGCATGTCACGCGCGGGGACTACCGCGCGCTCTTTCCGCGCGGGCGGGTGCTGCTCAACCAGTGCGAGCGCGGGGACCTGAATTTCCGGGTGTTCGAGGCCATGGGCTGCGGCGGCTGCCTCGTGACGCCGCGCGTGGGGCACGGCCTTGAGAAGCTCTTTGTGGATGGCGAGCACCTCGTGGGCTATGCGCCTGACGACGCCGGAGACGCGCTCTACCGCATCCGCTTCCTGCTGGAGCGGCCCGACCTCGTCAGCTATATCGGCGAGACGGCCCTGGCCGAGGTGAACGCCAAACACCGCGCCCGTCACCGGGCTCAGGCCTTTACGGACAAGCTCTGCGACCTCTGGATGCAGGGCGCGGAGGAACTGGCGGCGGCCCGGCGTAAGCGTGCGGGGGCCGTGCGCCGCGACTGCCTGAGCGTGCCCTATTTGCTCTGGGCGCAGGAAGTGCCGCAGGAGGAGCTCAAGGAGGCGTACCTTGCGGCCGCGCGAGGACAATTCGGCGGGGGGGCCGGCCAACCCGGAAAGCCCTGAAGCGGCATCAGCGGCGGGCGTCCTCCTCGCCGGGGGCGAAGCGCAGCTCCAGCGCCGGGTCATGCCCGGCCTCCCGGCCGGCGGGGGCGCGGGGCCCTTCCGGCTCCTCAAAGCTCAGGCGCAGGAGCGGGTCCGTGCCGGAGGCCCCGGCCGGCCCGGCGGAAACCGGCGCGGAGGAGGCCCCGGGCTTGTCGTCCCCGGCAGCCGTTGCGGCGCGGGCTTCTGCGCGGCGGGCCTGTTCCGGGTCCAGGCACACGGCCGCCAGGTATTCGAGGCGTGATTCCAGCGCGCGCAGGAGCACGCGGAGCTGGGCGTGTTCGTCGCGCAGGAGCTGCCAGGCCTGCTCCTGCCGCTTCAGCAGATAGAAAAGCGCCGCCAGGATGCCGAAAAAGCAGAAGAAAATGAAAAGCAGGGCGGAGAACATACGCAACCTCGCTTGCAAGGGCCTTGGGCCGGGACGTGGCTCCGCTTATATACGCTTGCCCCGGCAGGGGCAAGGGGGCTGCTGACAAAGTCAGCAGCCCCGAAAATTGCGAGCGGGTCGCAGCTTTGCTGCGCCGTTAGGCGAGCGATTTTCGTGCCTTTCCGTCCAGCCGCTTTACGGCGCAGACGGCACAAACCCCGCAAAGCGGGGGTTGTCATCAGTCTGTCGTGCTCCGGCAGGGGCAAGGAGGAACTATGGCCCGGCTTGCGCCGCGTCTTGTCATGGCCGATGAACGGGGCAACATCCTGGACGCCCCGGATCTCCTCATGGTCTGCCGGCGCGGGGGGGAGTGGGGCCTGCCGCGCCCGGGCGAGCTCATGCCGCTCCCCGAGGAGAGCGAGCTTTTTCTCCTGCCCGGCAGGCGCGCCGTGGGCCTTGACCCGCAAAGCGGCCGTATGGAGGCCGTGGACGGCCTCGCCGTGGCCGCCTTCGCCGCGCCCGCGCACACCCTTTCCGCCCATCCGGCCTATGTGACCGGGGAGGGCGCGCCCGTCCTGCCGCTCTTTGCCTACGGGGCCGTGGGCTTCGCCAAAGGCCGCTTCTGGATTTGCGCCCGCAGGGTGGACGACGACCCGCGCCAGCAGTTCCGCCATATCAAGCCCGGCCGCATCGAGCGCGAGGCGGAGGCCCTCGTGCGCGCGCATCCCAAAAACCGCCTCATCCGCCATATCATCGAGAATTGCGTGCGCCGCTATTCCTGCCCGGCGGCGCGCAATTTCGCCCTGGGCCGCTACGAGGCCCCGCTGCCGAGCTCGCGCGCCTGCAATGCCCGCTGCGTGGGCTGCATTTCCGCCAAGGGCGCGGATTCGCCGCTCACGGCGACGCCCCAGTGCCGCCTCGCCTTCACCCCCACGCCGGAAGAGCTCGCCGAGGTCATGGCCCTGCACGCGCGGCGCGAGAAGGACGCGCCCGTCTTTTCCTTCGGCCAGGGCTGCGAGGGCGACCCGCTGCTGAACCCCGACCTGCTCGTGGAAAGCGTGCGCCTCTTCCGCGGGGCGAGGGACCCGGAAAAATGGACCGGGCACGGCACTGTCAACTGCAATACCAACGCCTCGCGGCCGGGGGCCGTGGCCCGGCTGGCCGAAGCCGGCCTCACCAGCATGCGGGTGAGCCTCAACAGCGCGCGGCCCGAGCTCTATGCCCGCTATTACCGCCCCACGGACTACGACTTTTCCGACGTGGCCGAATCCATCCGCACGGCGCGGCGCGCCGGCGTCTTTGTGTCGCTCAACCTGCTCTTTTTCCCGGGCGTCACCGATACCGAGGCGGAGCTCGAGGCCCTGGCGCGCCTTGTGGGCGAAAACGGCGTGAGCATGATCGAGTGGCGCAACCTCAATATCGACCCCGAATGGTACTGGGAGGCCATGACGGCCGGGGACGCGGCCGCCGCGGGCGGGGGCGGCATGGGCCTCGCCGCCTTCATGAAGCGGCTGCGCAAACTCTGCCCGTGGCTTCGCTACGGGTATTTCAATCCCTGGCTGGGCGACCGGGCCGAAATCGCCGCGCCGCTGCCCGGCGAGTGGCGGATGCCTGCCGAAAAAGGCGAAGCCTGAGCCGGGGCTTTCCGGCCACCGCCTCTTGCAGGCGAGCGGCTTTGGGCCTAATCCTTTTGGCGCATCCTCCGATAGATGCCTATGAATCGTGCGGGGCAGGCGCTGCCTTCGCCCGGGCCTCCGCGGCTGCGGGGCCGTCTTGGGCATTGCAGGACAGCCGCTGAACAGGTATGGTCCAGAAAAAACGAGGACAGGCCCATGTCGCAGACGCAGATCCTGCTGGAAGTCGGCACCAACGAGCTGGAGCTGGTCGAGTTCTATATCGACGAGGCGGACGGCTATCGCGGCTACTACGGCATCAACGTCTCCAAGGTGGTGGAGATCTCGCGCTCGCAGCCGGTGACGGCCATGCCGCAGATGCCCCATCCCTCGGTGCTGGGGGCCTTCCCCTTCCGTGACGGGCGCATCGTGCCGCTCATCGACATCAGCAAGTTCCTCAACAAGGGCGGCGTGGTCAGCGACGACCCGCGCATCATCATCACCGAATTCAACAAGACGCACACGGCCTTTCTCGTTTCCGGGGTGACGCGCATCCACCGCATAAGCTGGAAACAGGTGGAAGCGCCCACGCCGCTCCTGCTCGAGATCAGCGGCGGCTCCATCACCGCCGTGGTGCGCCTCGAGGGGCGCGTGGTCTTCGTGCTCGACGCCGAGGCCATCGTGGCGGCCATGAACCCGGCGCTCTCCGTGCGCATGGACGAGCGCGACGACTCGGCGCTCGACCGCAAGTACCATATCATCCACGCCGACGATTCCGTGAGCATCCGCCATCTCGTCAACGACCTGCTCAAGAAGGAGGGCCGCTTCGAGGTCACTCAGGCCAATGACGGCGAGGAAGCCTGGAAGATGCTTCAGCAGTTTAAGCAGGAAGCCGAGGAAAAGGGCATGCCCATCACGGACATCGTGCAGGGCGTCATCACCGACATCGAAATGCCCAATCTCGACGGCCTCACCCTCTGCCGCTACATCAAGGAGGACGCCATCCTCAAGGAACTGCCCGTGGCCATGTTCTCCTCGCTCATCTCCACCTCCCTCGCGCGCAAGTGCGAGAGCGTGGGCGCGGACGCGCAGTTCGCCAAGCCGGACCTCCAGGCCATCAGCGACAAGATGTACGAGCTCATCCAGGCAAGGCCCGCGCCCTCGGGCACGGACCATGCGCATGTGGCGGCCCAGCACGCCTGAGCATTTTTGCCGGCCGGCATTTTCGCCCGGGCTGGCCTTTCGGCAGGGACTTCCAGGGGACGCCGCGTGAGCGGCGTCTTCGTTTTTTCCCGACGCGCCCTTTACCCCGGGGCTCCTTCACGGTAGATTGCGGTATGGAATTTTTCCGCAAGGCTCTCACGCGCGGGCTCACGCCCGTCAACGTGGCCTCCTGGGCGAGCCTCGAGGCCATGCGCTGTTTCGGCCTCGCTTTCGGCACGCTGCGCTTGAGGCTCAAGGCGCGGCTGCTCGGCGTGGAGCTCGGCCCCGGGGTCACGGCCCACGGGCCCGTGGGGCTTTTGCGCTGGCCCGGCGGCCGCATCCGCATCGGGGCGCACGCGCGCCTCATTTCCTCCTGGCGGCGGGCCACGGCGGCCTGCCTCGCGTGGCCGGTGCGGCTGCGGGTTTTCGGGCCGGGAGCCTGCATCGACATCGGCGAGGGCGCGGAATTGAGCGGCACGTCCATCACGGCCCGTTCCACGGCCGTGCGCGTGGGGCGTCACGCCCTTATCGCCCCCAACTGCGTCATCGTGGATTCGGATTTTCACGCTCCCTGGCCGCCCGAGGCCCGCGCCACGGAGCCGGGCCTTGAGCGCGACGCGCCCGTGAGCATCGGCGACCACGCCTGGCTCGGGATGCAGTGCATCGTGCTCAAGGGCGTGAGCATCGGCGAGGGGGCCATCGTGGGCGCGGGCAGCGTGGTCACGCGGGACATCCCTCCGCGCACACTGGCCGCTGGCGCGCCGGCGCGCGTCATCCGGCAACTGGAGGAGCCCACGGGCCCCCGGGATGGCGTCCATGACTGAGGACGGGGCAAGCCCTCCCGCGCGGGGCCGGGTGGGCGAATATATCGCGGCCCTGCTCGCCTCGCCGCGCCTGGGCCGTCAGGTGACCTGCCACCGCGTGGAGGAGGCCCGCGAAGCGGACTACGCGGAGAACCGCCGCCCGTGGCCGGCGGCCGTCGGCCGCCTTCTCGGGGGCCGGGGCATCCGCCTCTATGCGCACCAGGCCCTGGCCACGGACCACATCCGCGCCGGGCATTCCGTGGTGGTGGCCACGCCCACGGCCAGCGGCAAGAGCCTCATCTACAATTTGCCCGTGCTGGAGCGCCGCCTGCTGGACCCTGACGCGCGGGCCCTCTACCTCTTTCCGCTCAAGGCCCTGGCGCAGGACCAGCTCGCCGCTCTCAACGGCCTCGCCGCCGCCTGGCCCGAGGAGGCGCGGCCCAGCGTGGCCCTCTATGACGGCGACACCAGCGACCACTTTCGGCGCAAGATCCGCCGCGACCCGCCCACGGTGCTCATCACCAACCCGGAGATGCTCCACCTCGCCCTCCTGCCGCATCACGAGCAATGGGCGCTCTTCTTCGCCGGGCTCAGCCATGTGGTGGTGGACGAGGCCCACACCTACCGCGGCGTGTTCGGAAGCCACATGGCCCAGGTGTTCCGGCGGCTCAACCGCGTGGCCGCGCGCTACGGGGCGCGGCCCACCTATGTGTTCTGCACGGCCACGGTGGGCAATCCCGGGGAACTGGCGGCCGGGCTCATGGGGGCGTCGGCCGGGACAGGCGGAACCGCAGGCCCGGAAAACGGCGACGCGGCTTCCGGCGCGCCCGTGGTCATCACCGAGTCGGGCGCGCCGCGCGGCCCCAGGCATTTCGTCTTTCTCGACCCGGAGCAGAGCCCCTCCACCGCCGCCATCGACCTGCTCAAGGCGGCGCTGGCCCGCAATTTGCGCACCATCGTCTATTGCCGCTCAAGGCGCATGACCGAGCTCGTGAGCCTGTGGGCGGGCTCGCAGGCCGGGGCCTGGAAGGAACGCATCTCCTCCTACCGCGCGGGCTTCCTGCCCGAGGAGCGCCGGGCCATCGAGGCGCGCATGGCCTCGGGCGAGCTGCTGGCCGTGGTCAGCACCAGCGCGCTGGAACTGGGCATCGACATCGGCGGCCTCGATGTCTGCATCCTCGTGGGCTATCCCGGCACGGTCATGCAGACCTTGCAGCGGGGGGGCCGCGTTGGGCGCGCGCGGCAGGAGTCCGCGGTGATCCTCGTGGCCGGGGAGGACGCGCTGGACCAGTATTTCATGCGCAATCCAGACGACTTTTTCAGTCGGCCGCCCGAACGCGCCGTGGTCAACCCCGATAACGAGGTCATCGTGGCGCGCCATCTCGAATGCGCCGCCGCGGAGATTCCCCTCACCGCCGCCGATCCCTGGCTCAACCAGCCCGGGGGGCTGCGCGCGCTGGCCGTCCTGCGCGACCAGGGCCTCCTGCTCCAGTCCGCGGACGGGAGCCAGTGGCTCGCAGCGCGCAAAAGGCCGCAGCGCCATGTGGACTTGCGCGGGGCCGGGCGGGCCATGGTCATCGAGGACGCCGGGGGCGCGGTCATCGGCACGGTGGACGGTTTCCGCGCCTGGCGCGAGACGCATCCCGGGGCCGTCTACCTGCACCGGGGCCGCAGCTATGTGGTGAAGGAACTGGACGAGGGCCGGGGCCGCATCCTTGTGGAGCCCGCGCGGCCTTCGTGGTTCACGCGCTCGCGCGGCCAGAAGAGCACGGACATCCTGGAGGAGACGGAGCGCCGCGCCCTGGGCCGCTGCCTCGTCTGCCGGGGGCGACTCAGGATCACCGAGCGCATCACCGGCTATGAAAAACGCGCGGCCAAGGACAACCGCCTGCTCACCGTGACGCCGCTGGACGTGCCGCCTCAGGTTTTCGAGACCGAAGGCTTCTGGTACGTCATCCCTGAGCCCCTGCGCGCGTCACTGGAGGAGCGCTTCCTGCACTTCATGGGCTCCATCCACGCGCTGGAGCACGCGGCCATCGGGCTTTTGCCGCTGCTCGTCATGGCGGACCGCAATGATTTCGGCGGCATTTCCATTCCGCTGCATCCCCAACTGGGCCACGCCGCCGTCTTTATCTATGACGGGCTCCCCGGCGGCGCGGGCCTTACGCGCGATGCTTTCGCCGACGCGGGCGCCCTGCTTGAGGCGGTACGCCGCGCCGTGGCCGCCTGCCCCTGCCTCGACGGCTGCCCCTCCTGCGTCCATTCGCCCAAGTGCGGCTCGGGCAACCGCCCCATCAGCAAGGAGGGGGCGCTGGCCCTGCTTACGGAGATGCTCGCGCCCGGCGACGAGGGGGAAAGGCTGGCCGCCGCCCTGCGCATGAGTCCCGCGCCCGACAGGCTTGCGCCCGAACCCGCCTCCCCCGCCGCGCCGGAACCGGGCGGCACGGAGAGGGCGGACGCGCTGGCGCGCCTGCGGGTGGAAATGCCCGCGCCATCCGCGCCCGGTCTTTCCCTGGTTTCCGGGGCTGCGCCATCCGGGCGCAGGCCGCCCGGGGCCTATGTGGTCTTTGATGTGGAGACGAGGCGTTCCGCCGCCGAGGTGGGCGGCTGGGGCCTTGCGCGCAAGATGGGCGTGAGCGTGGCCGTGCTCTATGACAGCCGGGACGACGCCTATCACGCCTTCCGCCAGGAGGAGCTGGCGGGCCTTTTTGAACGGCTCGCCGGGGCGGAGCTGGTAGTGGGCTTCAACAGCGTGCGCTTTGACTATGCGGTCATCGCGCCCTTTGCGCCGCCTTCGTTTCCCAAGGGCGCGGACCTGCGCGGCCTGCCGAGCCTCGACCTGCTCCAGCGCATCCATGATCGCCTGGGCTACCGCGTTTCACTGGGCAATCTTGGCGAGGCCACCCTGGGCGAGCCCAAGAGCGCCGACGGCCTCCAGGCCCTCAGGTGGTGGAAGGAAGGCCGCCTTGAGGAAATCGCGGCCTATTGCCGCAAGGATGTGGAACTGACCAGGCGGCTGTATCTCTTCGGGCTTGAAAACGGCTATGTGCTCTTCAGCAACAAGGCCGGGCAGCGGGCGCGCGTGCCCGTGGATTTCTCGCCGCGCGGCTGAGGGGCCTTGAGCCGGGGGCCCGCACGCGGGCTTTCGCAGCCCCGCCGCCGTGAAAGCCCCGGCCGTCTTGCCAGCGGGGGAAAGGCTTATTAATGTGGGCGTCTGACCGGGAACGGTCTCCGGCGAAGCCCGGGCGCAACCGCCCCGGCCCGAAACGAGGTTTTTTCAGGAGGCAGCACCATGACAGTGCGCGATGTCCTTTCCACCTGCATCTTCCGCAAGTACGCGAGCGGCGCGGGACGCGCCTCGCGCGGGGAATTCTTCGTGTATTTCGCCTTCTACATCCTGTTCTTCACGCTCTGGAGCCTGGGCATCGTGGCCCTCATCCGCTACTTGGGCGACATCAACCTGCTGGACTTCGTCCTGAGCTATGTGCCCTTCATCTTCCTGCCGCCGCTGCTCGCCGTGAGCGCGCGCCGCTTCCATGATTCCGGCAGGACAGGCTGGCTCGTGCTTTTGCTCTTCGTGCCGCTCATCAACCTGTTCGGCATCGCCCTGCTGTGCGTGCCCGGCACGCCGGGGCCCAACCGTTACGGCCCGCAACCCGCGCCCGTGCGTCTCAGCTAGTCCGGGCCTGCCCCGCCGGCCAGCGCGGCGGCAAGCAGCCGAAAGAGGACGCGCGAAGCGCGCGGGGAGGCGTCGCCACGGGCGCGCGCGGCCCGGGCGGCCTCCACGGCGCGGCCGAGTTCCGCGTCCGCCTCGGGAGAAAGCGGGGGCGCGGCGCGGCGAAATTCCGCAAGCAGCTCCGGCATCTCTCCGGCAGCAGCCGCCAGCAGGCGCGCCCGCCAGTCCTCGGCCGCGTGGAAGCGGGCCACCTCCGCCGCGTCGCGCGCCTGCCGTCCGGCCAGGGCCCGGCGCAGCGCCTCCTCGTCGGCGTCGCGCATGAGCCGGCCGATATATTGCTCCTGCCGTCTCCGCCCTTCGCGGTCGGTGAGGCGGTCGAGCAGGTCCATGGCCGCGGCAAGGTCAGGCGTGAGCGGCAGGGCCGCGCGCTCGGCGGCGGGAAGGCGCGCGATCTCGAGGCCCAGGGCCTGCCGGGAGTGGCTCTCCCGCTTGTTGGCGGAGCGGCTGGGCTTTTGCGGGCTCTCCGTGTCCCTTGGGGCTTGGGCGCGCTTGCGGGGCATGGGGTCTCCTTTGCGGTTCAGAAGTACAGGCCGAGGATGACGCCCGCGAGCACCAGGGGGGAGATGATGCCGTTGAGCGTGAAGAAGGCCATGTTGATGTGGCTGAGGTCGTCCGGCTTGACGAGCCTGTGCTCCCACACGAGCAGGACGGCGATGCCGGCGCAGATGGCGTACCAGGGCCAGCCGAGCCCGGCGGCCAGCCCGGTGAGCGCGAGGAAGATGACCGTCAGAGCGTGGGAAAAGCCCGCCAGCGCCAGCGCCGTCCTCGGCCCGAAGCAGGCGGGGATGGAGTGCAGCCCCTGGGCGAGGTCGCAGTCGAGGTCCTGGAAGGCGTAATAAATGTCAAAGGCCCCCACCCAGAAGGTCACGGCAAAGAACAGCAGCACCGGGGCGAGGCTCATGCCCGCGGGATTTACGGCAATCCAGCCCGCCAGCGGCGCAAGCCCCAGCGTGGCCCCGAGCCAGTAGTGGCAAATGGGCGACACCCGCTTGAGCAGGCTGTATGCCCCGGCGAAGAGCAGGGCCGGCACGGAAAGCCAGAGACAGAGGCTGTTGATGCCCGCGCAGGCGGCCATGAAGATGGCGGCCATGACGCCGCAAAAGGCCCAGGCCTGCCACATGCTGATGGCGCCGGTGACGAGCGGGCGGTTTTTCGTGCGCGGGTTTTCGGCGTCGATGGCAACGTCCGCGATGCGGTTAAAGGTCATGGCGAAGGAGCGCACGGCCACCATGGCCACGGTGAGCAGCAGGAGGGCGCGCCAGGGCGGCAGGCCCCGCGCCGCGAGCACGGCCCCGGCCCAGGCATAGGGCAGCGCGAAGATGGAATGCTCGATCTTGATCATCCGGCAGATGTCGCCGAAGTGGCCGAAACTGATGCGCATGGCTCGCTCCGCGGAAAGGGCCGCCCCGCGCCCGGCATTGGACGTCAGGACCCAAATATCGTAGAACGGCCATCATAACGCGCTCCGCGCCGGCGCACAAGCATGCGCGCCTGCTTGTGCGCCAGAACAGAAAAAGGAACAGCCATGCCTCTCCCAGACCGGGCCAACCAGGACAAGGACGATGTGAGCGGCCTGCGCCTGCTCGGGGGCGGCTCGCTCCCCCGCGTGAGCTCCGGCCCCAGCGCCTCGCTGCTGGAAGCCTTCCCCAACCGCTATCCGCACAGGCCCTATGTGGTCAGCATCAGCTTCCCCGAATTCACCTCCCTCTGTCCGGTGACGGGCCAGCCGGATTTCGGGACCATCAGCGTGGAATACGTGCCGGACCAATGGTGCGTGGAGTCCAAGAGCTTCAAGCTCTATATGTTCGCCTTCCGCAACCACCAGTCCTTCATGGAGAGCATCACCAACACCGTCCTTGAGGATCTTGTGGGCGTGCTGTGCCCGGCCTGGTGTCGGGTGAAGGGGCTTTTCGCGCCGCGCGGGGGCACGCGCATCCATGTGTTCGCCGAGGAATTCAAGGCGCTCCCGCCGGAGCAGGACGCCGCCGTGCGCGCGCTGGTGGCGGCGTGGCGCTCCGAGGCGGATCCCCATCGGGCCTGAGACCGCCATGGCCGAGCCTTGCGCCCGGCGGCCGCGTAAGGCATAGTCAGGGCCGCCCGCACGCCGGGCGAAAGAAGCCGGACGCCCGCCCAGCGCCGGAAATCGGAGGCCCCCGGGACACGCCATGCCCGACGCCAGCAAACCCACACCTCATGCGCCGCGCGTTTCGCGCGCTGGCCGGCGCGCCGGGGCCCTGCTTATCTGGGGGGCCGGGCTTGCGCTGCTCTTCCTCCTCGGGCTGTGGAATCTGGAGAGCAGCCGCCGCGACGCGGAAAACCGCCTTATCGGCGAGGCGGGCCGCACGGCCGCGCAGCTCGCCACTCTGCTGGCCATCCCCGCCTGGGAGCTGGACGAGATCACGGCGCGCACCATCGTCATGAGCGCCATGGAGGACGAGCGCCTTTACGCCGTCAAGGTGGAGACGCGCCAGGGCGTGCTCGAGGGCCAGCGCCGCAACTATCTCTGGGAGCCCGTGCCCTGGGACGACGAGATCTCCGAGGATTCGGTGCAGGGCATGAATCCGCTCAAGGTGGAGGGCCAGACCGTGGGCTCGGTGGAAGTCTGGCTTTCGCCGCGGCTCATGGAGGAGGAAGAAGCGCAGCTTGCGGCCCGCGAGCGCTGGCGCTTCGGGCTCGCCGGCGCGCTGTGGACGCTGGCGCTCCTGCTCCTGCTCTGGCTGTGGGGGGATCTCGCGGCCGTGCGCCGCCGTGTGCGCGCTTTCGGAAGCTCCGCGCCCGCCCCGGGCGCGCCCGACGGCAAGGACAAGCCCGAGCCCGTGGTGCTCGGCCTCGCGCCCCACGCGCCCGCGGAGGATGCGGACCTTGAGGTGGCCGCGCCGCCCCCCGTGGACAGGGAAGTGGGACGGCGCTTCCAGCGCAAGCATCCCGATGCCTGGCGCGTGACGGCCGGGCTTTTTCGGCAGACCTTTGCGCGCGCGCCCGCCCTCATGCAGCGCCTCTATGCCGACGGCGAGACCGCCGGGCTGTGCCATCTGGGGCGCATGCTGGAGCAGGCCGCGCCCTGCCTGGGCGCGGAGCGACTCACCGAGGCCGCCGGCCGGATGCAGGCGGCGCTCAATGACCCGGACTGCGAAACGCGCGCGTTGCCAGTGGAAGAATGTGCCCGGGCCCTCGAGGAGGTGCTCGCCGCGCTCGAGGGCGGCACGGGCCAGGGTCGCAAGGAAGAGGGGGGCCGCTGATGGGCTTTTTTTCCAGGGTTCGCCGTCTGTTTTCCGGCGGGGGCGCGGACGAGGCCGCCCCGGAGGCCGTTCCCGCTGTTGCGTCCGAAACCGCGGGCGTCGCGGAAGCTCCGGTGGGCGACCCCGCCGCGCCAGGGGTTGCCGCTCAGGCTCCCGGCGGGGGTGAGACCGCGCAGGACGCGGCCCTCATCCTGCGCCTGCGCGAGGCCGAGCCCCGGCTCTCGGCGTGGCTCGCCGTCGTTCTTGACGGGGTGGACACTGCCGGCCCCGAGCTCTGGGGCAGGCTCGGCCTCCTGCTCGGCGCGCTGGAGACGCCGGCCGCCGAGGCCGGGGCCTTCATCGCCGATTTCCGTTCCTGGCTTGAGCGCATGGAATACCGCCATGTGGAGGAGTTCCGCTCCGAGCTCCAGTACCGCCTCGCCCTGGCCCTGGACCTGGAGGACGAGGAGGACGAGCGCAACCGCCTCTTCGTCAAGCTCACCGAGGGGCTCGCGCGCACGCGGGAGCAGTTCGCCCGCAGGCTGGACGGCCTTTTCGCGAGCCACGGCGAGCTCGACGACGCCTTCTGGGAAGAGCTGGAGGAACTCTTCATCACCGCGGACCTCGGCTTCGAGACCTCGCTGGAGATGACCTCGCGCCTCAGGGAGCGCGCCCGGCGCGAAAAGGTGACGAACAGCGCCGGTGTGCGGCCCCTGCTGCTCGCCGAGCTGGAGGAGCTCTTCCGCCAGCCGCGCCGCATCGCCGCGCTGAACCCGCCGGAAGTGGTGCTCATGGTGGGGGTCAACGGCGTGGGCAAGACCACCACCATCGGCAAGCTGGCGCACCGGGCGCGGATGCAGGGGAAGAAGGTGCTCATCGCCGCTGCGGACACCTTCCGCGCGGCCGCCGTGGAGCAGCTCGAGACTTGGGCCAGGCGCGCGGGCGCGGAGTTCCACTCCGGCGCGCAGGGCGCGGATCCGGCCTCGGTGGCGTGGCAGGCCATGGACCGCGCGGTGAAGGAGGGCTTTGACGTCCTTTTTGTGGACACGGCCGGCCGCCTCCAGACCAAGGTCAACCTCATGGAGGAGCTCGGCAAGATCCGCCAGGTGCTCGGCAAGAAGCATCCCGGGGCGCCGCACCGCTGCGTCCTCGTGCTGGACGCCACGACCGGGCAGAACGCGCTTTCGCAGGCCCGCTTGTTTAAGGAAGCCGCGGGCGCGGACGAGCTCATCCTGACCAAGCTGGACGGCACGGCCAAGGGCGGCGTGGCCATCGCCGTGGCCCTGCGCGAGAATCTCCCCATCACCTATGTGGGCCTGGGCGAGAAGATGGAGGACCTCAGGCCCTTTGACGGCGACGCCTTTGCCCGCGCGCTTCTGGGCGAGCCGGAGGCGGAAGGGGCGGCCGCGCAGTGAGCGGCGGGAAATTTTTTGAAATTTCTTGACGGCCGGGGGACTATCCGCTACAACCTCTCCCGTCCCACAACTGTGAGACGATCCCTGGACGGCAGGGAAGGGCAGGTCGAGCCTGTCCTGCTGCGCCCGGGCGGAGCGTAAAACGCCGCGCGCCGGGCTTTGACATTCGCAGGCGTTGCCAGATGCCGCATAATGTCGAGCCGTTCCAGCCCAGTGACGGAGCCAGTGCGAGTTTCGCGCCGCAAGGCGCGCCGCGCGACCGGGGCTGTAAGGAAAGGGGGAAATCCCCCGTTTGGCGACCCTGCGGGTCCCGCCAGCCGCCGCTTTCCGGCGGCATGACCGGGCCGCGTCAGGGGCTTCCCGCGAGATTTCGCGTGGCTGTGACGTGCGCCCGGCGTTCGTTTTCTCCCACGCATGAGGCCAAAAGGCCATTTTGCAGGAAGCGCCCCCATATCGTCAGGGGTGTCGTGGCTTGCCGGCCGCGCATGCGGCCGCGCCGGGAATGTCCGCCATTGCGCGGCCCGGTTTTTTTGCAAATGGAGTAGGCATAATGACGACTGTCAGCAGCGATCGCATCCGGATCAAGCTCAAGGCCTACGATTACCGCATCCTTGACAAGGCGGTTGCGGAAATCGTGGACACGGCGCGCAATACCGGCGCGGGCGTGGCCGGGCCCATCCCCCTGCCCACCAATATCCACAAGTACACCATCCAGCGGTCGGTGCATGTGGACAAGAAGTCCCGCGAGCAGTTCGAGATGCGCATTCACAAGCGCCTCATGGATATTCTGGAACCCACGCAGCAGACCGTCGACGCGCTCGGCAAGCTCTCCTTGCCCGCTGGCGTGGATGTGGAAATCAAGCTCTAGCGAGAGGCAGCCATGGCTGAGAAATTGGGAATCTTGGGTCGCAAGCTCGGCATGACCCGCATCTTCGCCGGGGACGGCGCGGCTCTCGCCGTCACCGTCATCGAGGCCGGGCCCTGCCCCGTCACCCAGGTCAAGTCTGAAGCGAAGGACGGCTACAACGCCCTCCAGATCGCCTTTGAGAAGTCCAAGGCCAAGCACGTGACCAAGCCCATGCAGGGTCACTTCGCCAAGGCCGATGCCGGCCTGTTCCGCGAAACCCGCGAACTGCGCCTTCAGGGCGCGCCCGAGCACAAGCTCGGCGACGAGCTCACGGTGGAGATGTTCGCCCCGGGCGATGTCGTCAAGGTGACGGGCAAGAGCCTCGGCAAGGGCTACCAGGGCCGGATGCGCCGCTGGAACTTTGCGGGCTCCAAGGATACGCACGGCTGCGAAAAGGTGCATCGCAACAACGGCTCCATCGGCAACAACACCTTCCCCGGCCATGTCTTCAAGGGCCGCAAGATGGCGGGCCACTGGGGCGATGAAACCGTGACGGAGATGGGCCTTCAGATCGTCGGCGTGCGCCCCGAGGACAATGTCATCCTCGTCAAGGGTTCCGTGCCCGGCCCCAAGAACGGCCTCGTGCTGGTCCGCAAGCAGTAGGGGAGCGACATGGCTACCGTGAAAGTATATGACCAGAACAAGCAGGAGTGCGGCGAAGTCACGCTGGCCCCTGAAGTGTTCGAGATCGAGCCCAGGCCGGAGATCCTCCACTTCGTGGTACGCGGCCAGCTCGCCGCCAGGCGCGCCGGGACGCACATGGCCAAGACTCGCGCCTATGTCTCCGGCGGGGGCGTCAAGCCCTGGAAGCAGAAGGGCACGGGCCGCGCCCGCGCCGGCTCCAACCGCTCGCCCGTGTGGCGCGGCGGCGCCATCGTGTTCGGGCCCACGCCCCGCGATTACAGCTTCAAGGTCAACCGCAAGATCCGCGAGCTCGCGCTGCGCATGGCGCTCTCGAGCCGCCTCGCCGACAAGGGCCTGATGGTGGTCAAGAACATCGAGATCGCCGAGCCCAAGACCAAGCTCTTCGCGGGCGTCGCCAGGACCCTCGGGCTCGAGAAGGCCCTCATCGTGGCCCCCGAAGTCAATGAAACCCTGATCCGCTCCTCGCGCAACATTCCCGGCCTTAACTTCACCACGCCTGACCAGTTGAGCGTGCTGGAGATCCTGCGGCACAAGCAGCTTGTGCTGCTCGAAGGGGCCGTGGAGCCGGTGCAGGCGCGTTTTGCCAAGGGAGAGTAAGATGGATCTGACCACTGTTCTCCTCAAGCCCCTGCTCACGGAAAAAACGACCATGCTCAAGGACGAGGCCAACCAGGTCGCCTTCTACGTCCATCCGCAGGCGAGCAAGATCGAGATCGAGAAGGCCGTGGAAAAGGCCTTCGACGTCCATGTCACGGCGGTCAACATCGTGCGCCGCGCGCCCCGCAACAGGAAGCGCCAGGGCCGCGTCATCGGCCGCAAGCCCGGCTGGAAGAAGGCGTATGTGACGCTGGCCAAGGGCGATAAAATCGAGTTCTTCGAGGGGGTGTAGCCATGGCTGTCCGCAAGCTGAAACCCACTTCTGCGGGCCGCCGCTTCCAGACGGTTTCCGATTTTGAGGAAATCACGAGGACCACGCCCGAGAAGTCGCTCACCGAGGGCCTGCCCAAGAAGGCCGGCCGCAACAATAACGGCCGCGTCACCAGCCGCCGCCGGGGCGGCGGCGTCAAGCGGCTCTACCGCATCATCGACTTCAAGCGCAACAAGATCGGCATCCCCGCCACGGTCGCCGAGATCGAGTATGATCCCAACCGCACGGCGCGCATCGCGCTTTTGCACTACGCCGACGGCGAGAAGCGCTACATCCTTGCCCCCGTGGGCCTGAAGCAGGGCGACGTGGTCATGAGCGGCGTGGATACGCGCACCGGCCAGGTGGCGGACATCAAGCCGGGCAACGCCCTCGAGATGGCCCGCATCCCCGTGGGCACGGTGCTCCACAACATCGAGCTCTCGCCCGGCAAGGGCGGCCAGCTTTGCCGCTCCGCGGGGACCTATGCCCAGCTTGTGGCGAAAGAAGGCAAGTACGCGCTTTTGCGCCTGCCCTCGGGCGAGGTGCGCCGGGTGCTCGCCTCCTGCACCGCCACGGTGGGCCAGGTGGGCAATATCTCGCATGAGAACATTTCGCTGGGCAAGGCCGGGCGCAACCGCTGGCTCGGGCGGCGTCCGCAGGTGCGCGGCGTGGCCATGAACCCCATCGACCATCCGCTCGGCGGCGGCGAGGGCAGAAGCTCCGGCGGCCGTCATCCCGTGTCGCCCTGGGGCATGCCCGCCAAGGGATACAAGACCCGCGACAGGAAAAAGCCCTCTTCGCGGCTCATCGTCAAGCGCCGCGGCCAGAAGTAGGAGTAGACCATGCCCAGATCTTTGAAAAAAGGGCCGTTCGTCGACGGCCACCTGCTCAAGAAGGTCGATACCGCGGTGGCCAACAACGACCGCCGGGTGCTCAAGACCTGGTCGCGCCGCTCGACCATCCTGCCCGAAATGGTGGGGCTGACCTTTGCGGTGCACAATGGCAAGAAGTTCGTGCCCGTCTTTGTCACCGAGAACATGGTCGGGCACAAGCTGGGCGAGTTCTCGCCCACGCGCACCTTCCACGGCCATGCCGCCGACAAGAAAGCCAAGGCCGGCAAGAAGTAGGGTAGGGATATGGAATCGAGAGCCATTGCGAAATACCAGCGCGTCTCGCCGCGAAAGGCCCGCCTTGTCGCCCGCAATGTCCAGGGCCTGGGGGTGGAGGAGGCCATGAATCTCCTGCGCTTCACCCCCAACAAGCCCGCGGGCATCATCTACGGCGTGGTCAAGAGCGCCCTTGCCAATGCCTCCCAGCTCGGGGGCGTGGATGTGGACGCCATGGTGGTGAAGGAAGTGCTGGTCAACGAAGGGCCCACCTGGAAGCGCTTCATGCCCCGCGCGCAGGGCCGCGCCAGCAAGATCCACAAGCGCACGAGCCACATCACCGTCATACTCCAAGAAGGCAAGGAATAGGCTATGGGCCAGAAAGTACATCCGTTCGGCTTCCGGCTTGGGTACAACAAGAACTGGCAGTCCCGCTGGTTCAGCAAGAAGGAATACCCGGCCTTCGTCCAGGAGGATCACAAGATCCGCGCCTTCGTGAAGAAGCTCCTCTACCATGCGGGGCTCTCCAAGATCGAGATCGAGCGGGCGGGCGGCAAGGTGCGCCTCATCCTTTCCACGGCCAGGCCCGGCATCGTCATCGGCCGCAAGGGCGTGGAGATCGAGAAGCTGCGCACCGACCTGCGCCAGAAGTTTGGCCGCGAGTTTTCGCTGGAAGTCAACGAGATCCGCCGTCCCGAGATCGACGCGCAGCTTGTGGCCGAGAATATCGCCCAGCAGCTTGAGCGCCGCGTGGCCTTCCGCCGCGCCATGAAGCGCACGGTCTCCATGGCCCGCAAGTTCGGCGCGGAGGGCATCAAGGTCACCTGCTCCGGCCGTCTTGCCGGGGCGGAGATCGCCCGCACCGAATGGTATCGCGACGGCCGCGTGCCCTTGCAGACCCTGCGTGCCGACATCGACTTCGGCTTTGCCGAGGCGCGCACCACCTATGGCATCATCGGCGTCAAGGTCTGGGTCTATAAGGGTGAAATCCTTGATAAAGAGGTTGAACAATAATGCTTGCGCCCAAGAAAGTTAAATTCCGCAAGTGGCAGAAGGGCCGCTTGCGCGGGCTGGCGACGCGCGGCGCTTCCATCGCCTTTGGCGATATCGGCCTCAAGGCCATCCAGCACGGGCATCTTTCCAGCCAGCAGATCGAGGCCGCCCGTATCGCCATGATGCGCCACATCAAGCGCGGCGGCAAAGTCTGGATCCGCGTGTTCCCCGACCGCCCGGTGACGGCCAAGCCTCTCGAGACCCGCCAGGGCTCGGGCAAGGGCGCGCCGGTGGGCTGGTGCGCCCCGGTGAAGCCGGGCCGCGTGCTCTACGAGATCAAGGGCGTCAGCCTTGATCTCGCCCGCGAGGCGCTCACCCGCGCCGCACACAAGCTGCCCATCAAGACCATCATCGTGGTAAGGGAGGGCATGTAATGGCTGCCAAGAAGAAAGGCGACAAGGAAGTCCGCGACGTGGCCGCCCTGCGCGGCATGGACGTGGCCGAACTGCGCGAAAAGCTGGCCGACGAGCGCGAGGAGCTCATGCGCACGCGCTTCCGCCATGCGGCCGCCGCCCTTGAAAAAACCTCCGAGCTCAAGGCCCGCCGCCGCCAGGTGGCGCGCATCGCCACCATCTTGAACGAAAAGGAACAGAGGGCCTGAACATGCAAGCTCTGGAACACCGCAAGGGCAGGACGATGACGGGCATCGTGGTGAGCGACAAGAACGACAAGACCATCGTCGTGCGCGTCGAGACCCTGGTCAAGCATCCCCTGCTCAAGAAGTATGTGCGCCGCCGCAAGAAGTTCACCGCGCATGACCCCATGAACGAATGCGGCGTGGGCGACAAGGTCAAGATCGTCGAATACCGGCCCCTGTCGCGCAACAAGCGCTGGCATCTTGTTTCCATCCTCGAAAAAGCCGTGTAGGACAACGCCATGATCCAGGTAGAATCCACGCTCCAGGTCGCCGACAATTCGGGCGCCAAGAAGGTCGCCTGCATCAAGGTGCTGGGCGGCTCGCACCGCCGCTACGCCTCGGTGGGCGACATCATCATGGTCTCGGTCAAGGAGGCCATGCCCCACAGCAAGGTGAAGAAGGGCGACGTGATGAAGGCGGTCATCGTGCGCACGGCCAAGGAAGTGCGCCGCATGGATGGCAGCTACATCAAGTTTGACGGCAATGCCGCCGTCTTGCTCTCCAACCAGGGCGAACCCGTGGGCACGCGTATTTTCGGCCCCGTGGCCCGCGAGCTGCGCGCCCAGAATTTCATGAAAATCATTTCCCTTGCGCCGGAAGTGCTCTAGGAGACCGCCATGAATATGTTTCGCATCCGCAAGGGCGACAATGTGATGGTGATCACCGGCAAGGACGCCGACAAGGACGTGCCGCGCAAGGTGCTCAAGATTTTGCGCAAGCATGGCAAGGTCCTTGTGGAAAAGGTCAACCTTGTCAAGCGGCACATGCGCGCCAATCCCTATGCCCAGCAGCCCGGCGGCATCGTGGAAAAGGAAATGCCCATCGCCATCTCCAATGTCATGGTGGTGTGCCCGGCCTGCCACAAGCCCACCCGCATCGGCTACCGCCGCATCGAGGTGGAGGGCAAGGAAAAGAAAGTGCGCTTCTGCAAGAAGTGCAACGAAGTCATGGAATAAGGTGAAACGATGACACGCCTTGAAAAGATATATCAGGAGAAGGTGGTCCCGGAGCTGCAAAAGGAGTTTAATTATACCTCCCCCATGCAGCTTCCCGGGATCGAGAAGATCTCCCTGAACATCGGCCTTGGCGCCGCCACGCAGAACAACAAGCTCATGGAAGAGGCCGTGGACGAGCTCTCCGCCATCGCGGGCCAGAAGGCCGTGATCACGCGCGCCAAGAAGTCCATCGCCGCCTTCAAGCTCCGCGAGGGGATGCCCATCGGGGCCCGCGTCACCCTGCGCAAGGACCGCATGTGGGACTTCCTCGACAAGCTCATGAACTTTGCGCTGCCCCGGGTGCGCGACTTCCGCGGCATCCCGGACCGCGGCTTTGACGGGCGCGGCAATTTCACGCTCGGCGTCAAGGAACACACCATCTTCCCCGAGCTTGAGATCGACCGCGTGGAAAACCCCAAGGGCATGAACATCACCATCGTCACCTCGGCCAACACCGACAAGGAGGGCAAGTTCCTCCTCGACAAGCTGGGGATGCCCTTCCGCAAATAGGAGAATGCCATGTCCCGTACTTCGCTGGAAGTGAAGGCCCGGCGCAAGCCCAAGTTCAGCGCCCGCGCCTATAACCGCTGCCCGCTCTGCGGCCGCCCGCGGGCCTTCATGCGCCCCTTCGGCGTCTGCCGCATCTGCTTCCGCAATCTCGCCCTCAAGGGCGAGCTCCCCGGGGTTCGCAAGTCGAGCTGGTAAAACAGTCGGCGACATCCGGGCGCTTTCGCGTTTTTCGTTGCGGGAAGTGGCGGCATGGGGCCGCCAACCCCGTGACCCCAACCTCAGGAGCTTTCGATGCTGACAGATCCCATTGCGGATATGCTCACGCGCATCCGCAACGCACATTTGGCCCTGCACAAGGAAGTGAATGTGCCGCGCTCGAAGATGAAGGAGGCCCTCGCCGCCATCCTCAAGCAGGAAGGTTACGTCGAAGATGTGGCCGTGGACGGCGACGTCATCACCATCACCCTCAAGTACTTGAAGGGGCGTCCCGTCATCACGGGCCTGAAGCGCGTGAGCACGCCCGGCCGGCGTGTCTATGTGAACTCGCGCCAGATTCCCAGGGTGCAGAACGGCCTTGGCATTTGCATTCTCTCCACGTCCAGCGGCGTCATGGACGGCGCGACCGCCCAGGAAAAGAAGGTGGGCGGCGAACTTCTGTGCGAAATCTGGTAGGCGGTGTCATATGTCTCGCATTGGCAAATTGCCCGTTCCCGTCCCGGCCGGCGTTGAGGTCAAGATCGGGACGGATGTTGTGGAAGTGAAGGGGCCCAAGGGCACGCTCTCTACGCCCGTTTCCCCGCTGCTCAATTACGAGCTTTCCGACGGCCACGTCACCCTGACCCGCCGCGAGGAGACGCGCGAAAGCCGCGCCCAGCACGGCCTGCGCCGCACCTTGCTCGCCAACTGCATCGAGGGCGTGACCAAGGGCTTTTCCAAGGCGCTGGAGGTCATCGGCGTGGGCTACCGCGTTGCCGTGAAGGGCAACGTGGTGGAGCTTGCCGTGGGCTACTCGCACCCTGTCATCGTGGATCTCCCCGACGGCATCAAGGCCGCCGTCGAGGGGCAGGTGCTCACCCTTTCCGGGGTGGACAAGGAGCTTGTGGGCGAAACTGCCGCCCGCATCCGCCGCATCCGCAAGCCCGAACCTTACAAGGGCAAGGGCATCAAGTACGTGACCGAGACCATCCGCCGCAAGGTGGGCAAGTCCGGCGGCAAGAAGTAGGGGCTCTCTATGAACGTAAGCAAGAACGAATCCCGGCAGCGCCGCAAGATCCGCATCCGCAAAAAGGTGCGCGGCACGGCGGAACGCCCCCGGCTTGTGGTCTTCCGGTCGAACATGCATATCTACGCCCAGATCGTGAACGACCTCGACGGCGCGACCCTTGTTTCCGCATCCACGCTCGCCCTTGGCAAGAGCGAGCCCGGCCTGCACTGCAACAAGGCCGGGGCCGAGCGCGTGGGCAAGGAGATCGCCCGCCTGGCCAAGGAAAAGAATATCAGCAAGGTGGTATTCGATCGCAACGGCTACCTTTATCACGGCCGCATCAAGGCCGTGGCCGACGGCGCCCGCGAAGGCGGCCTGGAGTTCTGATATGCGTCAGGAAAACTCGAGCAACAGCGAGACCCAGCAGAACGAGCTGGGCGAAATCGAAAAGATCGTCTCCCTCAACCGCGTGGCCAAGGTGGTCAAGGGCGGCCGCCGCTTCAGCTTCAGCGCCCTCGTGGTCGTGGGCGACGGCAAGGGCGGCGTGGGCTACGGCCTCGGCAAGGCCCAGGAAGTGCCCGAAGCCCTGCGCAAGGCCACTGAGCGCGCCCGCAAGAACCGCGTGCGCATCCCGCTTCTGGAAGGCACGCTGCCCTATGAGGTGCTGGGCCGCTTTGGGGCCGGGCGCGTCATGCTGAAGCCGGCAAGCGAAGGCACGGGCATCATCGCGGGCGGCGCGGTGCGCGCGGTCATGGAGGCCGTGGGCGTGCGCGACGTGCTCGCCAAGGCCATCGGAACCAACAATCCCCACAATGTGCTGCGCGCCACCATGCAGGGCCTTGAATCCCTGCGCAGCGCCGCCGAGGTTTCCGACCTGCGCGGCATGAAGCTCGAAGCCCCGAGGAAGTGACCATGGCCGAAATCAAAGTCAAACTTGTGCGCTCGCGCATCGGCACAACGCCCCACCAGCGCAGGATGTTGGACGCCCTTGGCCTCAAGCGCATGCAGATGGTCAAGACGTTCAAGGACACCCCGGCCATCCGGGGCATCATCGCCAAGGTTCCGCATCTTGTGGCCGTAGTGGAATAGCGGTCGCGCGAGGAGAAAGATATGCAACTGCACGATCTCTATCCCTTCCCTGAAGAGCGCAAGCAGCGCCGCAGGGTGGGCCGTGGCCAGGGCTCCGGCCTTGGCGGCACTTCGGGCCGTGGCCACAAGGGCCAGAACGCCCGTTCCGGCGGCGGCGTGCGCCCCGGCTTTGAAGGCGGCCAGATGCCCCTCCAGCGCCGGCTCCCCAAGCACGGCTTCAAGAACGCCCTGTTCAAGATCCGCTATGACGTGGTGAACCTCGACACGCTGGTCGAGGCCTTCCCGGGCAAGACGGACATCAGCCTGGAAGACATTTATGAGCGCAGGCTCGTCAAGGGCGGCTCCCTCGTCAAGGTGCTCTCCCGCGGCGACCTCAGCGCGCCCCTGAATATCGAGGCCCACCGCTTCAGCCGCGCCGCCGTGGAGAAGATCCAGAAGGCCGGGGGCAAGGCCAGCGAGCTTCTCGTGGAGGTGCTCACCGAGAGCGCCGAAGTGGCGGAAGAAGCCGCGGAAGACGTTGAGGCGAAATAGCCCTTCCTTCGGGATTTGACGCGCATGGCATCACAGCCTTTGGGCTGTGATGCGCTTGCGCGTCTTGTCCGCTCTTGCGCGCGGCCGGAAGCCCGTGAAGGCGTGGCGGCAGCGGCGCACAGATTTTCAGGGTCCAGGCAAAGAAGCATCAATCGCGCCCCGGCGGGGCAGCGCAAACGAGAACGAGTCTTGCATGGCAACGGGAACGGCGAATACGATGGCGGGCCAGCCGGCCCTGGCGAAACGCCTGGGCTGGACCTTCCTCATCCTGTGCTGCTACCGGATCGGCGTCCATGTGCCGATCCCGGGCGTGAACGCATCCGCCCTGGCCTCCTTCTTCGACAGTATGCAGGGCACGCTCTTCAGCCTATTCGACATGTTCTCGGGCGGCGGCCTCTCCAATGTCTCCGTGTTCGCGCTCGGCGT
>CAMWTD010000004.1 GCA_947177085.1 uncultured Desulfovibrio sp. | reverse complement strand
GGTGAAGATCTCGGTGGCGCGGATGGCGAGCGGGCTGTCGAGAAAGATGGGCGTGTCGTCCGGAAGATTTCCGGCGCGCCAGACATTGAGCAGGCAATAGAGCACCTCCTGCGAGCGCTCCACCGCAAAGGCCGGGATGATGACCTTTTCGCCGTGGCCATGGGCCCAGGCGATGGCCTGGGCGAGCTCCGCCTCGCTTTCGCCCTCGTTTTTGTGGTCGCGGTCGCCGTAGGTGGATTCCATGACCACATAGTCGGCGGCGGGCGGCGTTTCCGGGTCGCGCACGATGAGCGCGTCGGGGCGGCCGATGTCGCCGGAAAAGATGAGGCTCGTGGCGTTGTCCCCTTCGCGTATCTCCAGGCGCACGCTGCCGGAGCCAAGGATATGGCCCGCGTCGTGCAGCACGGCGCGCACGCCCGGCGCGGGTTCAAAGGGCGCGTGGTAGGGGAGCGGCCGCAAGAGCGCCGTGGCCCCGCGCGCGTCGTCCACGGTATAGAGCGGCGCGGGCGGATGCTTGAGGCCCCGGCGGCGGAATTTTTTGGCCTGGCGCTCGGCCTCCATTTCCTGGATGTGGGCGCTGTCCTCCAGCATGACGCCGAGCAGGTCGGCCGTGGCCGTGGTGCAGTAGACAGGGCCGTTGAAGCCGCCCGCGACGAGCGCGGGCAAAAGGCCCGCATGATCCATGTGGGCGTGGGTGAGAATGACGAAATCGAGGTTCCCGGGCCGGTAGGGCGCGAGATTGCGGTTGCGTTCCTCGATGGCGCGGTTGCCCTGGTGCATCCCGCAGTCGATGCAGAAGCGCGAACGGCCGGCCTCGATCATGTGGCAGGAGCCCGTGACCGCGCGCGCCGCGCCGAGAAACCGGATCTTCATCGTGCCTCCCTTGCTCGGGGCGCAAGGCCAGCGCCCGCCGGCACAGTACCCGCGCGAGAGGCCGAAATCAAGGGAGGTGGGGAAAAAGATGGCACTGGTCGGCGCGGGGGCGCGCGCCTAGACGCGGTAGGTGACGATATTGTCGTAAAAGTCGAAGCCGATCTGCGCGAGGGAGATGGTCCTGTCCACGATATGGAAATTGGCCATTTCCATCATGGGGCGCGGCTTGGCGCGCTGCGGGTCGGCGAGGTGGTAGTGCGCTTCGTCCGCGCCGCGCGAGCGGCTGGCCATGTGTAGACAGACGACCTCTATGGGCGTAACCATGCAAGCCTCCGGGAAGGAGCATTGGCCTTAGGGAGACCCTTGCGGGCACTCTAGCGCATTTTGCGCGGAAAGGAAAGGAGAGAGCCATGGCAGGAACCGGGAACGCGGCCGCCATTGTGGTGCGCCCCTATGGGGCGGAGGATCTTGCGGCCATGCGGGACATCTGGAACGAGGTGGTGGACGCGGGGCAGAGCTTTCCGCAGGAGGACCGCCTCACGGCGGAGGCGGCGGCGGACTTCTTCGCCGGGCAAAGCGCCGCGTCCGTGGCCGTGGATGCGGCGGGGCATGTGCTCGGGCTCTCTGTACTCCATCCCAACAACGTGGGCCGCTGCGGGCATATCGCCAACGCGAGCTACGCCGTGGCCGGGGCCGCGCGCGGCCGGGGCGTGGGCGAGGCGCTGGTGCGCGCGAGCCTTGAGGAGGCCGGGCGGCTCGGCTTCCGCATCCTCCAGTTCAACGCCGTGGCCATGGACAACGCGCCGGCGCGGCGGCTGTATGAAAAGCTGGGCTTCACGCCGCTCGGGGTCATCCCCGGGGGCTTTCGCCGCCCGGACGGGAGCTATGTGGATATCGCCCTGTACTGGCACGCGGTGGGGAAGGCTTTGTTGAGTTGAGGGCGGCGGCGCGTTAGCATGGGCGCGCGGGGTCGCGGGCAACTTCCCGCGCGTCCGCGAAGGAGGCCCCATGAACCTTGACGCCATTGCCGCCAAATATGCGCCCATCGCCTGCAAGGGCATCCTGCTCGCCGTGGGCATGTGCGGCTCGGTGATTTTCGGCGTGGCCATCGGCTATCCGGCCATGTCGCCCTTTGCCGCCTTCGGGGCCATGATGGCCATGCACATCACTCCGCGCCACGGCGTCATCGCCAAGGTGGGCGGCGCGCTGGCGGGCTGCCTCTTCCTGCTGCTCGCCGCCTCCGTGAGCGAGGCCATCGGGCCTTATCCCGTGCTCGCGCTGGTGTTCCTTTTCGGCCTGAGCTGGCTCGCGGCGCTCCCGAAGAGCGATCTCGCCTATCTGGGCTTTGTGGCCAAGTTCGCGGCCATCGCCGTGCTCCTGAGCTTTTTCGATTTTACGCCCTCGCTCGCCATGGGTCTCTACTTTTGCGGCGGCATCTTGCTCGGGCTGCTCCTCAGCCTCGCGGAAATGGCCTTCGAGCAGGAAAATGAGCAGCGCCCGCTCGCGCAGCTCCGAGCGCTCCTGCACGGCGACATCAACGATCCCTGGCTCTCCCTCGTCATCCCGGTGACGGTGGTCGTGTCCTCGCTCATCGCCAAGAATTTTTCCTGGTCCAACCCGGCCTGGGTAGGGCTCACGGTCATCTTCGTGGCCAATGCCGACGACTCCCTCGAATTGAAGCGCATCGTGGCCCGCGTCGCTGGGACCATCGCGGGGGCCTTCCTCGCCTACCTGCTGTTGCGCTCCGTCCACCTGCCACTGCAACTGGCCCTGGTGGTGGGGCTGCTTGCGTTTTTTATGCCCTTTTCCCTGAAGCGCTACAGCATCTTCAGCCTGCTTATCACCTGTATCGTGCTGGTGCTCATCGACATCGTGATGCTGGATAACGGCGGCGACATGCGGCTTTTGTTCTGGCGCGCCATCGACACGGTCTTCGGCTGCGTCTGCGTGTTTTTCGCCAACCTCGTCCTGAAGTATCTCTATTGGCGCAGGAAGCGCCACGGCAAGAAGGACGCCGCGGCAGGCGCGGGAAACGGCGCATAAGGGAGAGGAGCCGTGGCGGATCAGGACCAGGGGATGCCCAGCAGCCGGGCAGCGAGCGGCGCGATGTCGGCCTGCCGGACGGGCAGGGGGGCGTCTTCCGGCGCGCCCACAAGCCAGAAGGGTACGCGCCGGGCGGCCTCCGTGGCGTCGCTGTGGCTTGCGTCCGCGTCCATGCCGTGGTCGCTGGTGACGATGACGGCCGCCCCGGAGGCGAGCCACGCGGGCAGGGAGGCGGCCAGCAGGGCGTCGGCGGCGCGCACGGCCTCGCGATAGGCGCGCGAATCCGCGCCCGAGGCGTGGCCGGCGAAGTCGATGCCCATGCTGTGCACGAGGAGCAGGTGCGGCTCGTACCTGAAGCGCAGGGCCTCGGCGTCGCGGAAGAGTTCGGCGTCGGGATAGGCGTCCTCGCTGTAAAAAAGGCCGTGGCTCACCGGGAGCGCCTCATCGTCGCAAAGGCGGTCGCGCCCCGGTGTGAAAGGCGCGATATTGCAGAGTTCGCTCACCCAGTGGTAGGCGGCGGCGGCCGTGGTGAGCCCGGCCGCGCGGGCGCGGGCAAAGAGCGTGGGCGCGGGCGCGGGGCGTGCGTCCTCGTTGCGGACGATGCCTGTCTCAAGGGGAGTGAGGCCCGTGAGCAGGGTGGCGTAAATGGGGCGCGAAAGTGGCGGCAGCTCGGCCGTGAGCTCGGTGTGGCGCGCCTGGGACGCCTGGGTAAGCGCGGCGAGAAAACTCATGTGCGTGGCCGCCGCGGCCGCGCCAAGGCCGTCCAGGAGCACGAAGACAAGGCGGCTCACCAGTCGCCTCCGCCGGAACGGGGGAGGTCCTCCTGCCGGGGAAAGTCCAGCGCCGGCGCGAGGGCGCGCAACGACGTCAGGGTAACGCCTTCCACGGTGAAAGTGTCGCGCAGCCAGCGGCAAAAGCTGAAAATCTTGGTGAGCGAGGCCCGGGCTGCGGCCTCGTCCGGCACATGGGGCGAACCGCCGGGCAGCATCTCCGAGGAATGCCAGAACAGCCCCAGCACCTTGCCGCCGCGCCGCACATGGAGCCGGGTGGCGAGGCGCATGGCCGCCTGTCCGTGCCAGAAGGGATTGGCGCTCAAGGCCCCGAAAAAGTGGAAGCGGTCCAGGAGGCGCGGCCTCCCGCGCGCAAGGCCGTGCCAGAGCCGCGCGAAGCCTGCCGCGAGCGGCACTTGCGTGATGGGCGCTTCGAGCAGCGGCTTGCCCGGCGCGCCCTTTACCCAGTAGGGGTCGGGCGGGGCGAGAAAATGGTCGGGCCCGTTGCGAAAGACGCGCAGGGGGCACACCGAGCTGTCCACCAGGATGCCCTCCTCGGCGAGCAGGGGGCGCACTTCCGCCTTGAGGTCCCAGCGGCCCATGCGGAAGCTCGTCAGCGGCGCGCCCTGAAAGTCCCGCCCGGCGGTGAGCAGGGTGCGCAGCCGCCGGCGCAAGAGCTCGCGCGGGAGAAGGTGGGTGCGCGCGGGCTCGCCCGGCGGCGCGTCGTCCTCAAGAGGCGGCGTGCTCCAGTGGTGGAGATGGGCCCCGATCTCCGCGCCGTGCCGGTCGCGCATCACTTCCAGCACCGAGCGGGCCCGGGCCTGCGCAAAGACCGTCCAGGCGCAGAAAAGCGTCAGCGGAAAGCCGAGCTCCTCCGTGAGCGGCGCGAGCTTCGGCAACAGCTCCACATTGCGGACGCCGCAATCCCGGGCTGCATAACAGCCGGAAAAAAGGCCCTCCTCCTCCACGTCAAGGCTGATGACCACGCGCAGGGGCGGCTTGGCGCTGGCGGCGGGGCTGTGGGGGGCGCGCGTGTCTGCCATGCGTCCACCCTAGCCCGGGGCGGCCGCCAAGGCAATGCCCCGCCGCTTTGCAAGCGCGCCCGGATGGCGTACCATGGACGCGCGTCGCCCGCATGAAGGCGACCGGAGACGCCATGCCAGAACCCTGTTCCGTCCTCTTCCTCATGGAAGATCTCTGTTTCGGCGGCACGCAGCGCCAGACCATCGAGCTGGCGCGCCGCCTTGACCGCGAGCGTTTCACGCCCTCCATGCTCATGCTCACCGGCCCCACGGACCTTGACGCCGTGGCCGCGGGGGCGGGCATCGGGCTCGAGTATCTCGGCACAGGGCGCGCCGTGGCGCGGCTTTTCTTTCTCAGGCTCGGTTCGGCCATGAAGCGCGAGGCCCCGGACATCCTCGTGCCCTGCACGGCGCTTCCCAATATCTGGGGGCCCATCTGGGGGCGCGTTCTCGGCATCCCGGCCATCGTGGGGACCTGCCGGGGGGGCGGTTCCCTCAGCCGCCAGCACGAGTGGCTGCTCTGGCGGCTTTGCGATCACCATATCTGCAATTCCCCGGCTCTCGTGGAGGGCCTGCGCAAGCTCGGCGAGCCCGCGGGCCGCATCAGCTACATCCCCAACGGGGTGGATACCGAGCGCTTCCGCCCCGGGCCGGAACCGCCTTCGGAGCGGCCGCCCCTTATCCTCTGCGTGGGGCGGCTCGCGCAGGACAAGGGGCACCTCACCCTGCTGCGCGCCTTCGCCATTGTGGCGCGCCAGGTCCCGGAGGCGCGGCTGCGCCTTGTGGGCGACGGCCCGCAGGAAGCGCAGATACGGATGCTGGCCGGGACCTTCGGCCTCGAGGACAGGGTGGAATTCGTGCCCGGCAGCCCGGACGTGCGCGAGCACTACGCGAGCGCCCGCATCTTCGCCCTGGCCTCGGTGCGCGAGGGCCAGCCCAATGTCATCCTCGAGGCCATGAGCTGCGGGCTGCCCGTCTGCGCCACGGCCGTCGGGGGCATCCCGGGCCTTGTGGAGAACGGCGTGACCGGGCTGCTCTCCCCCGCCGGCTATGCCGAGGCGCTGGCGGCCTCGCTTTTGCGCCTCCTCGGGGACCCGCCCCTTGGCGACGCCCTCGGCCGCGCCGGGCGCGCCCGGGTGGAGCGCGACTTTTCCTTTGCCGCCATGGTGGCGGCCCACGAGGAGCTCTTCGACCGCCTGCACCGGAGCAGGCGCGGCGAGCGGGAGGACATGGACGCATGAACCTGGCACGCTGTTTTTCGCTGGCGGCGCTGGCCTGCCTTTTCGTCTTCGCGGCCCAAGCCCCGGTCGCGGCGGCCGATACTGCCCCCCCAAAAACCATTAAAAGCGGCTCCGGCGAAGTGACCGAGCTTTGGACGGGCAAGGTGCTCACGGCCACCTTTCGCGCGGGCATGTGCTTCCGCACCGACGGCCGGGCGCGCGGCGTGCTTGTCCTCCGCCATTCCAACGGGCAGGAGGACACGTATCACCTCTACGGGCATATTCGCGCCAATGCCTTTGACCTCACGCATTCCTCGGGCCATTCCTTCACGGGCAGGCTGACCGGCCCCAAGAGCATGGAAGGCCGGGTGAAGCTGAAAAACGGCCTGGCCCTCAACCTCGAGGGCACGCGCGAGCAGGATGTGCCGCTGCTGGCCGAAGACTGCGCGCCGCTGCCCCGCTGACTTCAGCCCCCAAGGCGTCCCCCGGGAGGAGCCATGACCCTCGCTTTTTTCATCACAGGACTTGTCCAGTGCGCGCTTCTGTACCTGCTTACGGGCACGGGCGCGAAGCTCGCGCGCAAGGCGCGGAAGGAGCGGGAGGAAGCCCGCTACGCGCCCAGGGACGGCTGGCCGCGCGCGGCCATGATCATCCCGGCGGCGGGCCATGACCCGCGCATGGAGGCCGCGCTGAGAAGCCTTATGGAGCAGGATTATCCGGGCCTCATGCATGTTCTCGTCACCGCCGGGGCGGATGACCCGGCGGCAAACGTCATCCGCCGCCTGAAGGAGGACTATCCCTCCCTGCGCCACGTGGTCGCCGGCGAGGCCAGGGGCTGCGGCCAGAAGAACTGGAACAGCCTCGCGGGCGTTGCCGCCGTGGGCGACGCCGCGGACATCTATCTTTTCTGCGACAGCACGCACATGGCGGATCCCGAGTTCGCGCGCTGCCTCGCCGGGCCGCTGGCGCGCCACGAGGCGGCCTTCAGCACCGGCTATCACGAGGTGGAGCCGCGCGACCACGGCATCGTCACCCTGGGCTATGCCCTGAGCGTGCTGCTGATGCGGCTTTTGCAGGGCGTATCGGCCTTCACCCAGCCCTGGGGCGGCGCCATGGGCATGACCCGCGCGGCCTTTGAGCGTTACGGCGTGGCGCATCTCTGGGCCTCCACCGTGGTGGACGACTGCTCGCTCGGGGCCATGCTTGAGGCGCGCGGCGTCCATGTGCGCCTCTGCGCGGCCGCGCTTCTGCGCACCACGGCGCACGGCCACGCCTTCGGCACATGGCGGGCGTGGATGGACAGGCAGGTGCTCTTCCTCAAGTTCTGCATGCCGGGCCAGTGGCTCCTGCTCGGCGTGCTCGCCGTGCTCATGCTGGCCCCGACATTGTGGGCCTCCTTCACCATCTGCCGGGATCTTCTGGGTCGGGGCGGCGGCACTGGGCCCTTCCTCGCGCTTATCTGGCTTCTGCTCCTCGCCGGGACGCTCTCGTCCTGGCGCAGGCTCGTGCCCGTGCGTGTGCCCGTGGGGCGCTGGCTTGCCTCGTTTTTCCTGGCGTCCGGGCTTTTCGGCTGGGTCTATGCGGCGAGCATCCCGGCGCGGGCCATTGTCTGGCGGCACATGGTGTATCTTGTGGGCCGCGGCGGCGTGCTCCTCGGGATGCGGCGGCGGGGCTAGAAGATCCGGCCTTCCGTCACGCCCTTTTTGACAGAAGGCCGCCGAGGCCGTACATTGGGCCACCCGGGGCGAGGCCCGGAAGGCGCGGGCGCGGGGACGCGCGCCCACTGAGGAGCCGGAGTTTTCCATGATCGTCATGTCCGACCTTTTTCGCGTCAGCCTCAGGCAGGTGGTGCGCCAGCGCGGTTTCGGGGTGATCCTCTCCATCGCGCTCGGCATCACGGCCTTCATCGTGCTTTCCGTGCTGGGCCGCGAGATCCGCTACAAGGTGGGGCAGGACATGGTCCTCATGGGCGGCGTCAACGTCATCCAGATCTACATGGATGACGCGGCCTATCCGGGGCAGCCCAGGCGCGAGTTCTATCCCGAGACCGTGGAGGCGCTGCGCGAGCTTCCGGGCGTGGGCATGGTGAGCCGCAACTTGCGCGGCGGCCGCGTCTTCGAGCTCAGGACCTCGGGCGAGCGCAAGATCCACATGGACTTCATCGGCGTCGACCAGTATTTCGCCGATGTCTACTCCCTCACCCTGGTGGCGGGGCGTCTCTTCGACGCCTCGGACGTCGAGCGCCGCCGCCGGGTGGCCATGCTCGGCCGCGAGGCCTCGCTCATGCTCTATAAGACGCCGGAAGAGGCCGTGGGCAAGCTCCTGATCCTCGGCAAGGACGTCTTCGAGGTGGTGGGCGTGGTAAGCGGCGTCATGCTCGGAAGCTGGGGCCGCGGCGGCTTTTTGCCCTATACGGTGATGGTCGACCGCAACTGGGTCGGCGGCAAGGTGGACAGGCTGTTTATCCGCGCCATCGGCTGGGAGGACGTCTCCCCGCTCGTCAAGCTTATCCCCAAGGTGGTGCGCGAGCACCAGGCCGCGCCGCACATGGTCATCCGCACCCAGGAAGAGCAGCTCGCCCGCATCCAGACCACCTTCATGTGGGTGGAGGCGCTGCTCTGGCTCGGCATCGTGGCCTCGCTCATGCTCGGCGGCTTCGGTATCTGGTACGGCACCTTCGCGGCGGTGCGCGCCCGTACGCGCGAGGTGGGCCTGAAAAAGGCCATGGGCGGCTCGGATGCCGACATTCTGGCCCAGTTCCTCGCCGAGGCGCTGTGCAAGTCGCTGGCGGGCGGCGTGCTGGGCATCCTTCTCGGCGTCATCATCGTGGAGGTGGGCTCCTGGGCGCTTGGCACGGGCATTTCCTATCCTCTGCTGCTCGCGAGCAGCATAGGCAGCATCCTCTTCTCCGCGCTTATAGGCGTGGCGGGCGGTCTTTATCCCGCCATCCAGGCGAGCCGCATGGACGTGGTCTCGGCCCTGCGCTTTGAATGAAAAGGTGAAGCATGGCGCCAGTCATTATCGCCAAGGATCTGTACAAGTGCTACGCGGGCTTCGCGCCCGTGCTCCGTGGCGTGAGCCTCGAGGTGGAGGCCGGGGAGATGGTCGCCATCATGGGGCCCTCGGGCTGCGGCAAGTCCACCATGCTGCACATCCTCGGGCTGCTCCATGCGCCGGACGCGGGCTCGCTTGAGATCCTCGGCACGGACGTGCTCAAGCTCACCCGCGAGCAGACGGCCGCCTTCCGGCGCGGGAACCTGGGCTTCGTCATGCAGTCGAGCAACCTTTTCGAGCATTCCACGGTGTTCGAGAACGTGGAATTTCCGCTCATCTATGAAAAGGTGCCCCCGCAGGAGCGTTGGGAGCGCGTCATCCGCGCGCTGGAACTGGTGCGCCTGTCCGCCCGCGTCCATTACCGCAGCAACCGGCTTTCCGGCGGCGAGCAGCAGCGCGTGGCCATTGCGCGCGCCATGGTCAACAATCCGCGCATCCTCCTTGCCGACGAGCCCACCGGCGCGCTCGACGCCAAGACGAGCCGCCTTATCATGGACAATTTCCGCGCGCTCTGCCATTCGGGCGGCGTGTCCATGGTCATGGTCACGCATGACCCCAAGATGGCCGAGTTCTGCGACAGCGTCTACACGCTGGAGGACGGCATCCTCCACTGCCGCAAGCACGAGCTCGCCGACCTCAAGGACGGCGGCACGAAAAGCCTGCTCGCCGCGCCGGACCCGGTGGTGCGCGGGGCCCTTGTGGCCGAGCGCTTCCCCGAGCCCTCGGGCCAGTGCCTCATGGAAATCGCCCACCACCTCCATGCGGCGGGCCTGCTCTCGCGCATCTACGCCATAAGGGGCAGCGGCCTGCTGGGCAATCCCGCGGGCTATGCCCTGCCGCTCGCCGTGCGGCGCATCGGCCTGTGGCACGCGCCGGCCGCGCTCGGGGCGCTCGTCAGGCGCGCCCGGGCCTCGCAATCCCTGTGGTCGCTATGGCGGCTCATGCCCCACTCCCGCTGGGGACGCGGCTTCTTCGCGCAGGTGTGGGCCTTCGCCTGCGGCACATTGCTCGCGCGCTGGGGCCTTGCGGAGCGCATCGAATTCCTCTACGCCTCCGGGGCCGGGGCGCAGGCCACGGCCAGCCTGGTGGCGGCGCGGCTGTTGCGCCTGCCTTTCGCCTTTTCCGTGCGCGCGCAGGACCTTTCGCTCAACAGCGCGGACTGGGCCGTCAAGGCGAAGGAGGCGGTCTTCGTGCGCTGCGACACCGAGGCCGTGGTCCATGCGCTGCGCGAACGCCTGCCGGACCTGCCGGCGGACAAGATCGTGCTCTTGCGCGACCCGCTGACCCTCACGCCCCCAGAGGAAGAGGCGGAGGCCATACCCACGCCCGGCGGGAGCGCCGCCGAGGCCGTCAAGCCGCTCGCGCTGCTCGCCGTGGGCACTCTCGCCCCGCGCAAGGGCTATGACCTGCTCATAAGGGCCTGCGCGCGCCTCGCGCAGGCAGGGGTGGACTTCCGCCTCGCCATCGTCGGGCAGGGGCCGGAGCGGCTGCGCCTGCGCTGGCTCTCCTGGCGGCTGGGCCTCAGGCGTCGCGTGCGCTTTGCCGGGGAAGTGGCCCACGAAAAGATGGCCGAGACCTACCGCCATGCCGACATCTTCGTCTCGCCCGGCGTAAGGACGCGCAAGGGCGACGTGGACGGTCTGCCCTCGGCGCTCGCCGAGGCCATGGCCTTTGGCCTTGCCGTGGTGGTGAGCGACCTCCCGGGCCAGCTCGAGGCGGTGGAGAACGGCGTCTCCGGCCTCGTGGTCCCGCAGGGCGATGTGCCGGCGCTGGCCCAGGCCCTGGAACGCCTCGCCAAGGACCCGGAAGAGCGCAAGCGACTGGGCGCGGCGGCTCGGCAGCGCATCCACGCCCTGCTGGACGAGCAGGCCAATGAGGAGACGCTGAAGCGGCTCTTCATCGAGGCCGCGCGCTCGGCCGCGCGGCTGCGGGACGGGGCGGCCGCCGGGCCGCAGACCGGGGGGGATGCCCCGCAGGCGGATGCTTCCCGCAGGGAAGCGCCCAAAACGAAAGCGAAGAAGTGATGGATTTTGCGGGTACGGCCATCCTGGTGGTCGGCGACGTGATGCTCGACCGCTACCTCGTGGGCGACGTCACGCGCATCTCGCCGGAAGCGCCCGTGCCCGTGGTGCGTCTTGAGCGGCGCTGGGACGTGCCGGGGGGCGCGGGCAATGTGGCCCGCAACCTCTCACGTCTTGGCGTTGCGGCGAAGCTCGTTGGCCTCGTGGGAGACGACCCCGAGGGCCGCATCCTTGGCGAGGCCGTGGCCGCCGAGGGCATCGAGGCCGCGCTTGCCGTCTCGCGGGAGCGCGCCACCACGAGCAAGACGCGCGTCCTCGGGAATGGCCAGCAGCTCCTCCGCCTGGACGAGGAGCGCGCGGGTCCGCTCACGGAACCCGAACTGGCCCCCCTGCGCGCGGCCGCGGCCCGGCTGCTCCCCGGCTGCGGGGCTGTCATCATTTCCGATTACGGCAAGGGCGTCTTCGTGCGCCGGGAGGACGGGAAAAGCCTCTGCGCCGACATCATGGACATGGCGGGGGCGGCCGGCATTCCGGTTCTCGTTGACCCCAAGGGGGCGGACTGGGCGCGTTATGCCGGGGCCGCCTGCGTGACGCCCAACATGGCGGAATTTCGCCATGCCTGCGGGCTTGCGGCCGGGGCGCGTCCCGGAGCCGCTGAGCGCCGCGAGCTCGCCGAGGGCCTCTGTCGCCAGTACGGCTTTGCGCGCCTTCTGCTCACGCGCGGGCCCAAAGGCATGACCCTCTATGCGCCCGGCGAGGAGCCTGTGAACATCCGCGCGGTGCTGCGCGAAGTGGCGGACGTTTCCGGAGCGGGCGACACGGTCATCGCCACGCTGGCGGCCTGCGTGGCCGGGGGGCTTGGCTGGGCGGACAGCGCGGTTGTGGCCAATGCCGCCGCCGGGGTGGCCGTGGGCAAGGCCGGGACGGCCCCGGTGTCCGCGGCCGAGCTCAATGAGGCCCTCAGGCAGGGCAGGGACAATCCCAAGCTCTACAGCGTGCCCGCGCTGGCGCGCAAGCTGGAGGAATGGCGGCGCAAGGGCGAGCGCATCGTCTTCACCAACGGGTGCTTTGACCTCATCCACCCGGGCCATGTGGCGCTGCTCAGGCAGGCGGCGGCGCTGGGCGACCGGCTCGTGGTGGGCCTCAACTCCGACGCTTCGGTGAAGCGCCTCAAGGGGCCTGAGCGCCCCATCCAGGACGAAATGAGCCGCGCCCTCGTGCTCGCCGCCCTGCAAATGGTGGACGCGGTGGTGCTTTTCGGGGAGGACACGCCGGAGCGCCTCATCCGGGCCGTCCGCCCGGATGTGCTCGTCAAGGGGAGCGACTATCGCGTGGAGGATGTTGTCGGCGCGGATTTTGTGCTCGGCCGCGGCGGCGAGGTGCGCCTCGTGGATCTGGTGGACGGGTGCAGCACCACGGGCCTCGTGCGCAAGATGCGGCCGGGCGACAGGGGCCATGCGCCCGGGGGCGGCCATGCCTGAGGACGCCCTGCGCCATATCCTCGCCGCGGACATCGGCGGAACCAACTGCCGCCTCGGCCGCTTTGGGCTGACGCCGGCAGGGGAGCTTCTGTTGGAGCGCTCCGTCTGGCTGGAAAGCCCTGGCCTCGCCACCACGGAACACCTGCTCGCCGCGCTGGAACGCGAGCTGGAGCTCCATCCGGCCGCTGCCGACGCCACGGTGCTCGCCATCGGCGGCCCCGTGCATGACGGCCTCAGCGGCAGGCTGACCAACGGCAGCCTTGAGGTGGACCTGCGGCCGCTCAGCCTCCGTGGCGGGCCGCCCGTGCGCGTCATCAACGACTTCGTGGCCCAGGCCTGCGCCTGCCTCACCAACCTTGGCGAGGAGGCCCGGCAGGTCTGGCCCGCCACGCCCAGCCCCAATGCGGCGTCAGCTCCCGCGCGCGCCCCCCTGGCCGTCATCGGCGCGGGCACGGGGCTCGGCGTGGCCGCGCTCTACCCGCTGGACATGGCCGCGGCCGGGGCCGATGGCTGGCTGGTGGCTCCTTCCGAGGGCGGCCATGCGGCCTTTCCCTTCGTGGGCGACGAGGAAAACGCCTTTCATGACTTCCTGCGCAAGCGGCTCGGGCTCGGCGCGGCGCGTGGGGACGATGTGCTCTCGGGCCGGGGCCTTGCGCTGCTGCACGAATTTCTTGCCGGGGAGCGCCTCTCCCCCGGCGAGGTGGGGGCCACCGCCCTTGCGTCCTCCACGCCCACCCTGCGCTGGTACGCCCGCTTCTACGGCCGCGCCTGCCGGGACCTCATGCTCTCCTGCCTCGCCGCCGGCGGACTCTGGATCGCCGGGGGCATTGCCGCGCGCAATCCCCTTTGCGTGAGCTGCGACGCATTTTTCGCGGAGCTGCACGCGGAGCCGGATTTTTCCGGCTGGCTCAGGGAAATTCCGGTGCGCCTGCTGGAAAATGTGGAGAGCGGCCTCTGGGGCGCGGCCCAATATGGGCGGATGCTGCTCGCGCGGCATTCCGCCGCTACTTCCGCACAGCCCGCACGAAACAACTGAAGGCAAACCAGGCGCAGGCCACCAGAACGACCGTCGCGCCGCTGGCTGTCGCCATCCACGCCTGCGCGGACAGCAGAAGGCCCGCCGCGCCGGAGCTCATCCCTACCACGATGGACCACCAGAACATGCCGCCCGCGCTGCGCGCGAGGTTGCGCGCCGTGGCCGCCGGCACGACGAGCAGGGCCGTCATCAGCAGCACGCCCACGGCCCGCACCGAAAACATCACCACCAGGGCCAGCAGCCCCGCGAACAGGTAGTGCCAGAAGGCCGTATGGATGCCCTGCACCTTCGCCGTCACCGGGCTCAGGGCCATGGCGAGCAGGCGGTTCCAGCCCGCGGTCTCGAAAAGCAGCAGGAGGGCGAGCAGCAAGGCCAGCGCCGCCATTTCGCCGTCCCCCACGGTAAGGATGTCGCCGTAGAGGAATTGGCCCATCTGCCGCGCAAGGCCGCTGGCGCGGCTCACCACGGCGAGGCCGAAGGCCACCACCGCCGAAAAGATGATGCCGATGGCCGTATCCGCGGAGAGGCCGCTCGTGCGCTGAACGGCCATGACGGCGACGCCCACGAGCACCCCAAAAACGAGCATGGCCGCATCTGGCGGCGCGCCGAGAATGAGCCCGAGGGCCACGCCCGCGAAGGCCGAATGGCCCACGGCGTCCGAAAAAAAGGCCATGCGGAAGAGCGTCACCTGCACGCCGAGCATGGAGGTCATGGGCGTGAGCAAAAGCAGCGCCAGGAACGCCCGGCGCATGAAGCGCGGCTCGAGGCACTCGAAGGGCAGCACGGAGAGGGCGTCGCAGGCAACGGCAAGCATGCTCATCATGACGCCTTCCTGTCGGCGAGCCCCGCGGGCAGCCGTCCCCGGTGTCCCGGCGCGGAGAGCGCGCCGCACTGCGGGCAGGCCGGGCCCTCGAGGTCGCACTGGTCGGGATAGAGGTGGATGGGCACGCCGAAGAGCGAGAGCAGAAGGGGCGCGGTGAGTGTCTCGCGGGGCGAGCCCTCCGCGAGGACGCGCTTTTTCAGGCAGATGACATGCGTGGCATAATGGGCGGCCAGGGGCAGGTTGTGGCTCACCATGATGAGGGTGAAGCCGCGCGCTCGCCGCGCCGCGTCCAGCACTTCCCAGAACAGGCGCTCGCCGTGCACGTCCACCCCGGCCTCGGCTTCGTCGAGCACGAGCAGGTCGGGCTCGTGGCCGAGGGCGGCGGCCAAAAGCACGCGGCGCAATTCCCCGCCGGAGAGATCGCCGAGGCGCTGCCGCGCAAGGCCGGCCGCGTCAACGCTGGCAAGCAGTGCGTGGGCGCGTTCGCGCGCCTCGCGGGAGACGCCCAGCCAGAGCGGCCGGCGCTGGCCGCCGAGCGCGAGAAATTCCAGCACGCTCAGGGGCAGCCCGCGTTCCACCACCAGTTGCTGCGGCACATGGGCCATGCGGCGGCCGCCCTCCATTACGATGCGGCCGGCATACGGCGTTTCGCCGAGCAGGCAGTGGAGCAGGGTGGTCTTGCCCGCGCCGTTGGGGCCCACGAGCACCGTGGCGCCGCCCGCCGGGGCCACGGCGTCCACGCCCTCAAGAATGGCGCGCCCCCCGGCCCGCACGCGCACATCCTCGAAGCGCACTTCAGGGGCGCTGGGGCAGAGGATGCCCCCGGCCGCCTCAGGGAACATCGAAATACCGCCGCAGTGTCTTGATATTGTCGGCCATGACGCGCTCATAATAGTCCGGGGCCGCGTCCGCCGGCCCGGAGGCCGCGGGGTCCAGCAGGGCGAAGGGCACGCCGCTCTCCGCCGAGAGCAGCTCCACCGCGCGGTCCGGGGCCGGGGGCTCTCCGGCGATGAGCACGGGCGCACCGGCCTTCAGGCGGCGCGCCAGCGTATTGAGCCGGGAAGCGGAAAGCGCGGAGCCCTCGTCGCCCGCGCGCAGCACGGCCACGGTCTCGAGCCCGGCTTCATGGGCGAGATAGGCGAGGTCGTCATGCTGGAGCACGATGCCCTTGTGCGGCGCGGCCTTGCCGACGGCCGCGAGCTGCGCCGAAAGCCCTTCCATGCGCTTGGCCGTTTTCTCTGCGTTGGCCGCATAGGCGGCGGCGTGGGCCGGGTCGCTCCGCGCGAGGCCCTCGGCGATGGCGCGGACCATGAGCGCGGCCTGGGCCGGCCCGGCGAAGACGTGGGGATTGACGCCCGGGCCGGCTGGTTCATGTCCGCCGTGTCCGTGCCCGTGGCCGTCGTCCCCGGGCGGGGCCGGCAGGGGATGGGTCCCCCGGCTCGCGTCGATGACCGCATGTTCCTTATCCAGGCTGCGCAGGGGTTGCGCCAGGAAGCCTTCCAGGCCAAGGCCGTTGATGACGATGGCCCGGGCCGCGGCCAGGCGGTTGAGGTCCGCGGGACTCGGGGTGAAGTCATGCGGGCAGCCCGTCTGCGCGGGCACGAAAAGCTCCACGCGCACGCCCGGCACGTCCTCGCAGACCGCGCGGGTGAAGAGCCACACCGGGAAGGTCGTGGCCATCACCGTGAAGCCGTCTTCCGCCCCGGCGGCGCGGGGCGCGGAGACACCCCCGGGCAGCAGGCAGGCCAGCAGAAGGGCCGCCGCCCACAGGGAAAAAAGCCTGCGCGTTTTCATGCGTTGATGCCGTCCTTTGCCTGCCACCCGGAAAGGGTGGAGGCGATGAAGTCGCAAATGGCGGCCTGTTCTTCCTTGCCGTTGCCGGTAACGGTGAGCGGCGCGCCGAAACGGTAGCGGATGGGCATACCCGGGCGCACCGGCCCCAGCTCCTTGATTTTTTTGCCCTGGCCCCAGGCGTCCGTCTTGAGGGCCAGCGGCACGAGCGGGGCCCCGGCCTTGCGCGCTAGCTTGACCGCGATGCTGTTGAAATGCGCGAGGTCAAAGGTGAGCGAGCGCGTGCTCTGCGGAAAGATGACGAGCGAGACGCCCTTGGCGAGCCGCTCCGCGCCGCCGTCCAGCACGGCCGCGAGGTCCTCGCGCGGGTTCCGCCTCCCCACCACGATGGGGTCGCGCGAGCGCATGATGGGCCCGAAAAAGGGCATCGTAACGAGGCTTTCCTTGACCACGAAGGTCACGGGGCGGCGCGGCCGGATCATGCCGGGCAGCATGAAGGTCTCGAGGGTGCTCATGTGGTTGGCCACGAAGATGCAGGCTTTCTCCGTGGCGGTGATGGCGTCCATGCCCTCGATCTCCACGGGGCAGCCCATGCGCTCCATGAGGTCCGTGACCCAGTCGCTGGCATAGGCCCAGGCCGCGTCGTCGCAACGCCCTTGGGCGGCCCTGCGGGAAAGCCAGGCCACGGGCCCGAGGAAGAGGCGCGCGTAGAAGGAGGGAAAGGGGGCCACGCGCGTCACAAGGCCCGGCGTCACGCGCGGGCCGCGATAAGCGTCGCCCGTGCCGTACTTGTTGGGGATGTGGCCCTCGTTAAAGGGCGGGAAGGGCGCGGGAGCCACGGGAAAGGCGGCCGCGCCGCCCGCCCGGCCCGTGTCGGGTGCTTGCGTCATGCGGAACCGTCCGGTTTTTTGCGGTTGTGGATCTTCTGCCACCACTGGGCGAGGCGCGGCTCCGCGCCGTTGTCGCGCGGCTGGTAGTAGCGCCGTTCCGCGAGTTCGGGCGGCAGGTAGTCCTGCTCCACAAAGGAGTCGGGATAGTTGTGCGGATACTTGTATTCCTTGCCGTAGCCCCATTCCTTTTGCAGGGGCGTGGTCGCGTTGCGCAAATGCAGGGGCACGGGCAGCGGGCCCGACTGGCGCACCTCGCGCGCGGCATTGAGATAGGCGGCATAGGCGGAATTGCTCTTTTTCGCCAGCGCGAGATAGACCGTGGTTTCGGCCAGGGGGATGAATCCCTCGGGCATCCCGGTGAATTCCACGGCCTGTTGGCAGGCCACGGCCAGCGGCAGCGCCGCCGGGTCGGCGAGGCCCACATCCTCCGAGGCGGAGAGGATGAGGCGGCGGCAGATGAAGCGCGGGTCCTCCCCGCCTTCCAGCAGGCAGGCGAGGTAGTAGAGGGCCGCGTCCACGTCGCTGCCGCGTATGGACTTGATGAGCGCCGAGGCGAGCTCGTAGTGGCTGTCGCCGTCCTTGTCGTGGCGCACGAGCATCTCGGGGAGCGCCGCGCGCACGGCGTCGGCCCCGCGCTGGTCCCGGGGCAGGGCGGCGACATATTCCACGAGGTTGAGCAGGGTGCGGGCGTCGCCATTGGCCGAACCGGCCAGCAGGTCCAGCACGTCCTCGCCAAGCTCAAGCGCCAGCGAGAGCGCGCCGCGCCGCGCGAGCTCCCGGAGTTCGTGGCGACCCAGCGGCCGCAGCCGGAGCACATGCAGCCGCGAGAGCAATTGCCGCGTGACGCTGAAGGAAGGGTTCTCGGTGGTGGTGGCCAGCAGGGTGAGCTCGCCCGACTCCACGAGCGGCAGGAAAAAGTCCTGCTGCGCCTTGGAAAAGCGGTGCAGCTCGTCCAGCACGAGAATCTCCACCCCGGCGAGGGAGCGGCGCAAATGCTGGAGGCCGGCCTCGGGCGCGGAAAGTCGCAAATATTTTTTACCCGTGGACTTGGCGAGGAGCAGCGCCAGGGTGGACTTGCCGCAGCCTGGCGGCCCGAAAAAGAGCAGGCTCGGCAGGCGCTTGGCCTGCATGAGCGAGGCGAGCCTGGCCGCGAGGTGCGACTGGCCGAGGAACTGCGCCATGTCGTCGGGGCGCAGCCGTTCAGGCAGGGGCCGCTCCACGCTCATGGCCTGGGGCCGTCCGCGCTGTCGCCTTTCGGCGCGTGAAAATCCGGGCCTCCCGGCAACTGCGAGGCCCACCAGTGCAGCCCGAGAACGAGGGTCGCCGCCGTTTCGCAGCGCAGGATGCGGCCGCCGAGGCTCACGGGCGTGAAGTCCGCCTCGGCAAGGGCCGCAAGTTCCCGCGGCGAGAAGCCGCCTTCCGGCCCGATGACATAGACCGTGACGCCGGGCCGCCCGACCATGCCCGGCTCAAGCATGGCCACGCCCTCCTGCCGCTCCCAGGGGAGCAGGCGATAGGCCGCCCCGGCGGCAAGGCCGATGACCGCGCCGATGCCGGGAAGGGCGCGAACCTCTGGGAGCCAGGGGTTGCCGCACTGCTTGGCCCCGGCGATCATCTGGCCCGCGCAGCTTGCGGCCGCGTTTTCGGGGAGCCGCCCCTGGCTGTGGGCACCCCGCCAGAGCCAGACGCCGGATGCGCCCAGTTCCACCGCCTTTTCCATGAAAAAGCCGCGGCGCACGGCCTTGCTGAAGGCGAGCGCCATGACCGCCCGGGAAGCGGGCATCGGCTGGAAGCGCCAGCCGAGAAGCTGGAGACGCGCCTCTTTCCGGCCGGTCTCGACTACCCGGCAGCTCCCGATGCGGCCGCAGCCGTCCAGCAGCAGGGCCGCGTCCCCGGGCTTGAGCCTGAGCACGCGCGCATGGGCGGCCTCCTGGCCGTAGAGGCTCACCTCCGAACCCTCGGGCGGCTGGCCGCCGGGACCCGTTTCGGGCCAGTGCTCCGCCGGGAGATAGAAGCGCGGAACCCCGCCGAACATGTCCACGTCGCGGGGGGCCTTCCCGTCGTGGCGGCTGCTCACGCCGCCGCTCCTCACGCCACTGCCTCCCGGGCCTGGCGTTCCTCGCAGGCGAGGCGCGACTTGCGCACGGCCCGGAAACCGTCCAGCAGGGAGACCATCCTGCCGTAATTCTTGCGGATCTCTCGGCCGGCGGCCGTGAGCCCGGTTTCGGGCGCGTCGATATAGGTGCGCGTGAGGTAGCGGTCGTGCAGGATGGTCTCCACACAGGCGATGATGTCGTCCACGAGGTCGGGAAAGAAGTTGACGATCTCGAACTGGAGCTCGTTCAGCAGGGCGACGGCCTCGCGCGTCATCTGGCGGTAGGTGATGCGTTCTCCCTTGTAGGTGCGCCGGCAGATGTCCTCGAGGATGCGCACGCGCCGCGCCTGCTGGATATAGCTGAAGCGGGTGCAGACTTCCTGGTAGAGGTCGTGCATGGTGTCGAAGATGTCCACGTTTTTCGGCGAGTACAGGTAGCCCGCGAGCACCTTGCTCACCTTGGCGAAAAACTCGTCGCTGTAGCCGATGATGCGGCGCTGGTGCTTGCCGAGCCAGCTATAGAGGAACTTGAGGCGCTTTTCGTGGGTGTCCGTGTTCTCCACGACCTCGGTGCGCTTGTAGATGATGCGGCCCGTGTATTCGCCGCGCACGATGTCGTTGAGCCTAAGGAACATGTTGCTCGCGTCCTTGATGATGTTGAGGCCGCGCAGGGCCTCGCCCGTCAGGGGATGGAGCACCTCCTGGGCCGCCACGGAGAGCGCGCGGTCCTGGCGCACGTTGTTGGCGTCGAAGCGGTGCTGCCTGTAGGTGACGCGCAGGATGACCACGCGACGCCCCGGGTCGAGGAAGAAGCCGTCGCGCGCGATGGCCTCGATGGCCTCCTCCTGGTCCTCGTCCACGCTGACGAGGGCGATCTTTTCCACCAGCGGATAGCGCCGGTTCTCCCCGTCGGAGGTGTAGGTGGTGATGGTGCGGTCGCTCTGGCCGAGCACGCGCAAAAGGAAGCGCTCGCCCATCTTGTGCAGCTTGCGCGCGAAAAGCGCGCTCGAGGTGCGCCGTTCCGAGACGATGGGAAAGCCGTAAAGCTCCATGAGGTATTGATAGACGAACATGCGGTTGCGCTCGTACATCTGGCTGTCGCCGTAGACGAACTTGCCGATGCGGATGCCGAAGCGCTTGAGCTCGCTGTCGATGTCCGACGGGAAGGAGGCGAACACCCCGGCCAGGTGGAAGAGCCTGTCCGCGTCCCAGGCGAAGACCTGCGCCCTGTCCATCTGGAGCAGATAGGGGAGCAGGGCCGGGTAGGATTCGAGCAGGCCCGTGTCCACGGAGCGGAATTCCTGCCGGAAGGCGTCCTGCTGGGCGCGGGGCAGGCGCGCGGTGAGCGTCTGGAGGTTCTGCTCCATGACCTGCTGCTCCAGCGGGCAGGAGGCCCCGCCCTCGCCGAGGAGCACGGGATGGAGCTTGTCGAACTGGAAGATCTCGGAAAAATAGTCGAGCTCGCGCGCAAAGGCCACCAGGGCGAAGCCCGGCAGGTCCTTGTATTCAAACATGTCGTTGTCGAAGGAGGGGAGCAGCTCGCGGCCCTCCACCAGCGGATAGTCCGGGAGCTCCTGATAGGGGCGCACGAGGCAGTGGCGGATGTGGACGGCGTCGAGAAAGCGCTTGAGCGCGCCAAGGTCGCGCAGGGCGATGGCGTCGGAAAGGGTCGCGGCGTCACGCCAGGGGTGGCCGTCCTTGCTGAAAACATCTTGCCAGCGAATCATGACGCGGTATCCGTTGTTTCTTGGTATTCTCCAATACTACCAGATTTTTAAAAAAAGTTCCAGCCCCGCGGGCCGGCCGACGTCTTGTCGCGCGCAGCCGGGGAAAGCGGTTGCGGCCCGTCGGCCGCTTTGCTACAAAAGATGCAGCGCCGCCCCGCCCCGGCTGCTTCCTCCCGACACACCAAACAAAGCCGCGCCATGAACGCCACTTCTCTTGAACAGCAAGTCCTCTGCATCATCTGCAGCGTTTTTGACGCCCATTCCGCCGTGCTCTTCGTGCCCGAGGAGGATGACGACGCCTGCCATCTCGCGGCTTCCTTCAGCCTGGGGGACAGCATCCTGCCCGCGGCCGTCATCCGGCCCGGCGCGGGCCTCGTGGGCTGGATCATCCGCAACCGCCAGCCGCTGCTCCTGCCGCATTTTGACCAGAGGCCGAGCAATCTCGGCTATTACGCCGACGGCGCGGAAACGGGCATCAAGGCCTTCATGGGCTGCCCCGTGCCCACGGGAGGCGTGCTCTGCGTGGACAGCAAGCGGCAGTATTCCTTCTCCGACAAGGACGCCAAGCTCCTCCAGCTCTTCGCGGACCTCATCTCCCGGCTCCAGGCCAATCTCGGCGGGGACGACCTCGCGGGCGACATCCCCCGTTACTTCGCCGAGCTCGGCGTCATCCAGGATTTGCGCTTCCGTTACAAGCGCTGGCCCGTCTTTCTCGAGAATTTCCTGCTCACCCTGCGCGACGCCACGGGCTTTGAATATTGCGCCTTCGCGTCGCTCACCCCCTCGGGCGAGGAATATTGCGTGGAGGCCGAATCGCGGCCGCTCGCCCTCAGGGACGGCGGCCCGGCGCTGCGTCCGCTTGGCACGGGCCTTGTGGGCTGGGCCTTCCGCGACGAGCAGCCCGTCTTTGTGGAAAACGACGCCGCCGCGGCGGCCTCGGCGCTTTTCGGCAGGGTGGAGGGCGCGCCCGAGTTCCAGACCGCCATCTGCATGCCGGTGATGGTCAACAAGAGCGCCCGCGGCGTGCTTTGCCTCGCGCGCCCTGGCGCGGGCGTCATCGACGAGGGCCTGCGCAGCTTTGTGCGCCAGGCCGTGGACCATCTCGCCCTCTTCCTGGAAAATCTCTATCTCCGCACCAGGCTCAAGGCCTTCCTGCCCAAGGCCACGGTGGAGAGCGACGGCGCGCGCGTCTTTGATCCCGACCTTGCGCCCCCGTCCCCCCGCGAAGAACGCTGACCATGCTTCCCCGCCGTCTTTTGCGGCTCTTCGCCACCGACATCGCCATGGATCTTGGCACGGCCAACACCCTGCTGGCGACGAAAAAGCATGGCGTGGTGGTCAACGAGCCCTCGGTGGTGGCGCTGGACGCGCGCAGCGGGGCCGTGCTCGCCGTGGGCGCGCAGGCGCGCGGCTATGTAGGCAGGACGCCCGCGGCCATCCGCGCCGTCAGGCCCATGCAGAACGGCGTCATCGCCGATTTTGACGTCACCCGCGCCATGATCGCCCATTTTGTGCGCCAGGCCATCGACGGCTGGCGGCTGGCGCGTCCCTCCATGGTCATCTGCGTGCCCTCCGGCGTGACGCAGGTGGAAAAAAGGGCGGTCATCGACGCGGCGCAGCTCGCGGGCGCCGAGGACATCGCCCTCATCGAGGAGCCCATGGCCGCGGCCCTCGGCGCGGACCTGCCCATCCGCGAGCCCGTGGGCAACATGGTGCTGGATATCGGCGGCGGCACGAGCGAGGTGGCCGTCATCTCCCTCGGCGGCGTGGCGGCGGCGCAATCCGTGCGCGTGGCCGGGGACGCCATGACCCATGCGGTGCAGCGCTACCTGCGCGAGGTGTTCCGGCTCGAAGTGGGCGAAAACACCGCCGAAAATGTCAAGATCTTCCTAGGCTCGGCCTGGCCGCAAGAGGATGCGCCGGTGCTCGAGGTGTCCGGCAAGGACCTCGTTCAGGGCAGGCCCCGCGCCGTCACCGTGAGCGAGGGCCATATCCGCGAGGCGCTCGCCGAGCCCGTGCAGGCCATCCGCGACACGGTGCTGCGCGCGTTGGAGATGACGCCGCCCGAGCTCGCCGCGGACGTGAGCCGGAACGGGCTCTTGCTGGCGGGCGGCGGGGCGCTTCTCAAGGGGCTGGACCAGTACCTCGCCCGGGAGACGCGGCTGCGCGTCTTTGTGGACGCCGACCCCCTCACCACGGTGCTGCGCGGCACGGCCCGGGCCATGGGCGACCGCAAGGGCCATGCGTCTGTCTTTATCAACTGAAATCAGCGGGGACGCGGCATGAAGAAAATCGCTGGCCTGGACGCGGCCGCAGTGCTGGAGGCATGTGTGCGCCTCGTGCGCGAGAGCGGCGACATGATCCGCGGGCGCTGGTCCGCGCCGAGCCGGGTCACGCACAAGGGCGTCATCGACCTCGTGACGGATACGGACCTCGCCGTGGAAGCCTTTCTCAAGGAGGGCCTCGCGCGGATTCTGCCGGGCGCGGGCTTCCTTGCGGAGGAAAGCAGCGCCCCCGTGGGTCCCGCGCGGGACGCGCCCCCCTGCTGGATCATCGACCCGGTGGACGGAACCACCAACTTCGTGCACCGGCTGCCGCAGGTCAGCACTTCGGTGGCCCTGTGGGCGGAGGGTCAGATCCAGCTTGGCGTGGTCAACGGGCCCATGCTCGGCGCGGCGGGCGAATGTTTCTCGGCCCTGCGCGGGGGCGGAGCCTTTCTCAATGGGCGGCGCGTCGGCGTCTCATCCGCGTCCGCGCTCACGGACGCGCTCGCCTGCACGGGCTTCCCCTACGAGCTCGATGGCCGGCTGGATCTGGTGCTGGAGCGGCTGCGGCGCGTGCTCCCGGCCACGCAGGGGCTGCGCCGCCTGGGCTCGGCGGCGCTGGACCTGGCCTTTGTGGCCGCAGGCAGGCTGGACGTGTTTTATGAAGACTGGCTCAAGCCCTGGGACCTCGCCGCGGGCTGGCTTTTGGTGGAGGAGGCGGGCGGCGCGGTGAGCGGGCTCGACGGCGCGCCCTTCCGCTTCGGCGACGCGCTTCTCGCCACCAATGGCCGGGTGCATCCGGCCATGGTGGAGCTTTTGGCCCCGACGCTGGGGCCGCTTTAGGAGGCCCCTCCCACCTCCAGCCAGCCGGCGCGCACGGCGTGGAGCAGGAGCGGCGCGAGCAGGGGCGGCTCCTGGCGGGCAAGCCCGGCCAGCTCGGCTGCGTCAAGCAGGGGAAGGCCCTCCGGCGCGAGCACGGCCGGCCTCGCCAGTTCCCGGGCCGTGGCAGCGGGGATGCGCGCCGTGAAAATGGTGAGGAAGGCCATGCCGGTCTCCGGGCAGGCCGCCACGCGCCGCAGCCGCCGGGGGGCGAGGCTGTCGAGCTTCCAGTCCGTCGCAAGCAGGCGGCGGCAGCAGTCCTCGGGGGCTTCCAGCGCATGGGGGAGCGCCCGGGAGGAAAAATCCCAACACCTCTGCAAATCGGGCCGCAGGAGCGCGCGCCCGGCGCTGTCGCGCACGAGCAGGGCCACGGCGCGATGGCGGAGCCCCTGCCTGAGGATGGCCGCCTCGGGCAGCAGGCAGAGGGGCCTGTCGGCCTCGTCCACCACTTCCCGGAGCGCGGGTCCCGGGGATTGCGGCGGAAGCGCGAGGGAATGAAGGGAGCTCGGGGGCATGGATTCTCCTGCAAACGGGGCGAAAACAGCGGCGCAAAAGGCCGCGCACGGATTGGCCGCCGGGCTTGCGGCGCGGCGGCTTGACGCGGCCAGCGCCCGCGCCATGTGGGAGCTGGAGCGGCGCTGCTTCACATTGCCCTGGAGCGAGGAACAGTGCCGCGCGGCCTTCGGGCAGGCCGCCTTCGCGGCCTTCGGCCTCTGGGACGGCCCGCGGCTTGTCGCCTATATCTCGCTCTATCTGGTGGGCGCGCCCGCGGCCGCATCCTACGCCCCTTGCGGGGAACTGGAAATACTCAATCTCGCGGTGGAGCCGCGGGCCCGTCGCCAGGGCTGCGGCCGCCGCCTGCTCCTGCTGGCCTTGCAAGCCGGGCGCAAAATGGGTATGCAAAAGGCCTTGCTCGAAGTGCGGGAGCGCAACGGGGCGGCCCTCGCCCTGTACCGCGCCTGCGGCTTCGTCCAGGCGGGCCGCCGCCGCCGTTATTATGCCGATACGGGCGAGGACGCCCTTGTGCTCGAGCGTCCCCTTGCGGAACCACAAGGCCGCGCCGCCCCCTGAGCGCGCAGCCATCATCCGGTCACAAAGGAGAGCCCCATGCAGAAGATCATCGCCGCCAACTGGAAGATGCACAAGATCCGCCCGCAGGCCGGAGAGACCGCCGCGGAGCTGGCGCTGGCCCTCAAGGGCGGAACGCCGCTCGAGCGCCTCGCCGTGGTGTTCGCGCCCTTCACCGACCTTGCGGTGGTGGCCGACGCCGTGGCCGGGGTGAAAAACCTCGAGGTGGGCGCGCAGAACTTCTATCCCGAGGAGCAGGGCGCTTTCACCGGCGAGATCTCCCCGGCCATGGTCCGGGATGCCGGGGGTGAGTGGCTGCTCACCGGGCATTCCGAGCGCCGCCATATTTTTGACGAATCGGATGCCCTCGTGGCACGCAAGACGGCGTACGGCCTCGAAAAGGGCTTCAAGGTCATGCTCTGCGTGGGCGAAACGCTGGAGGAGCGCGAGGCCGGGCATCTGCGCGACGTGCTCGACCGCCAGCTCAGGACCGCCATCGAGCCGCTGGACGCTACCCTGCGCGCCAGGCTCCCGCAGAGCTTCGCCATCGCCTACGAGCCCGTGTGGGCCATTGGCACGGGCAAGGTGGCCGGCCCCGCCGAAGTGCTGGACGCGCACCTTGTCACGCGCAACATCCTCACCGACATCCTCGGCGTGGCCGCGCAGGACCTGCCCATCCTCTACGGCGGCAGCGTCAAGC
>CAMWTD010000003.1 GCA_947177085.1 uncultured Desulfovibrio sp. | reverse complement strand
GGCCCCGTGCGCCCCCTGCTTCCTGCCGCGTCCATGGACATGCCATGCTGACTGTTGAAGAGCTGAAACAGGGCCTGCGCCCGTTCCTCGCCGGGGTCCAAGCCCCGCAGGCCGGGACGTGCGCGCCCGGGGCCTGGCTGGACGCCCTCGCCCTGCGCCTCGAAGAGGGGCGTCTGGTGGTGGGCTTTCCGCACAGCTATTTCGCCCGCTGGTTCAGCATGTACAAGCAGGCCAGTTTTGAGAGCGCGCTGGCGCGCTGTTTCCCCGAAGTCCCGGGCGTGCGCTATGAGGACGTCATGGCGCGCACAGGGAGTGACGCTGCCGGGCAGGCGCGTTGCGCGCCGGCCCCGTCAGCCGCCGAAAGCGCCGCCATGTTCCGCGCTGAGGACGACGAAGCTGACGCCCCGGACCCCTTTGAGCGCTTCATCGTCAACGCCAAGAACGCCTTTCCCCTGGCCACGGCGCGGAAGATCGCCGGGGAGGGAGCGCCCGGCGATGCCCCGGTGGTCGTTTTTTGCGGCAGGAGCGGCACGGGCAAGACGCGCCTGCTCCAAGCTTTGGCGCAAGGTCTGGGACGCCGCCTCGGCGCGGGGCGCGTGCTCATGTGCGGTGCGGCGCAATTTTGCGCGCCCGGGGGCGGCATTGCCCGCGGGGCGCGGTTCTGGCAGGGTCTGGACGCGGTGCTCCTCGACGATGTGCAGGAGCTCGCCGCCGAGGCGGCGCGCCAACGCGAGCTCGCTGCCTGGATGGACGCGAGCCCCTCTGTTTCCGGGGACGATGCCGGGGACGCCGTCGCCTCCCGGGGGCTCATGATCTTTGCCCATGCCGGGCCCGCCGCGGCCCTGGCGCAGCTTACGGAGCGGCTGCGCACCCGCCTTGAGAGCGGCCTCGTGCTCGAGCTCCTGGAGCCGGATCTCGACGTGCGGCTGCGCTATCTCCAGCGGGCGACGCGCGAGCGCGAGCTGCCGCTCACGCGCGAGCAGCTCCTCTACCTCGCGCAGCGTTGCGCCCAGTTCAGCCTGCTCCAGGGCCTCTTGCGCAAGGTGGAGGCCTTTGCCGCGCTCAACGGCCGCCCTCCCCTCCAGGCGGACCTGGAAAATATCGTCCGCACCGGGGGCAGCGCGCGGCCGTCCGGCTGCCGGGAAATCCTTGGCTGCGTGGCGCGGGGCTTCAATCTCCGCACCGAGGATATTTTGGGCGCGCGTCGCCGGCCGGATCTCGTGCTCGCGCGCCAGGTGGCCATGTATCTCTGCCGGCGCAAGCTCGGGCTCTCCTATCCCGAGCTGGGGCGGGCCTTCGGCGGGCGCGACCACAGCACGGTGATCCATGCGGTGAAAAAAATTCACAAATTGCTGGAAACGGACAAAGTTGTGCACAACCTGGTGACGGAACTGGAAAACAGCGTTCCCTGAGCGGGGCAGGCAGGCCCGGGACGCGGGCCACGGGCCCTGGCGTGTGCGCCCCGTCAGCTTGCGGTGCGCAGGACTGCCCTGAAATCATCCAGTGTTTCAAGCAGGATACCAGGCTTAAGCACAAAGGTTCACCCCCAATAACAAGGACAATTAAATGAAACTTGCCGTTAACAAAGAGCAGATCATCGAGGGCCTGCAGAAAGCCGCCGCCATCATCCCCTCCAAGGCCGGGGCCGCCTACCTGCGCTCCATCTGGCTCCGCGCCGGGGAGGAAGGGCTCTCGCTCATGAGCACGGACGCCAATATCGAGTTCACCGGGACCTATCCCGCCGAAGTGGCGGAGCCGGGCCTCGTCGGCGTGCAGGGGCGCTCCTTTGTGGACCTCGTGCGGCAACTGCCCTCGGGAGTGATGCACTTGAGCCTGGACGACGCAGGGACCCTGCTGCTGGAACAGGGGCGGCGCGCCTACCGCCTGCCCGTGAACGGGCCCGAGTGGTTCCAGAACTTTTCGCCCTTTCCGGAGGAGGACGCGGTCATCTGGTCCGGCGACGTGCTTTCCGGCCTGCTCGACCGCGTGAGCTTCTGCATCAGCGACGACGACGCCATGGACGCCATCGCCTGCCTCTGCCTCAAGCCCAGGGGCGAGGGCCGCATCGACGTTTGCGGCCTCAACGGCCACCAGTTCGCGCTCGTCACCATCACCCATGACGAGCTCGCGGCGCGACTGCCGGAAGCGGGCGTGCTCATCCAGAAAAAATACCTGCCGGATATCCGCAAGTGGCTCGGCGAGGACGAAATCGAGCTCAATATCACGGACAAGCGCCTCTACCTGCGCCGGCTCGACCGCGCCGAGACCCTGAGCCTGCCCCGGGCCCTCCATGACTATCCGGATTATACGGTCTTCATGGCCCGCCTCGAGGACGAGGGCGCGAGCGTGCTCGACCTCGACCGCAAGGAGGGTATGGACGCGCTCGGCCGCATCCTTATCTTTAATACGGAAAGCGACCGTTGCGTCTATTTCGACCTCGCCCGGGACGAGGCGCGCCTTTCCGCGCAGGGGGCGGATGTGGGCTCGGCGCAGGAAAGCCTGGAAGTGCGCTATGACGGCAGCATCGGCCGCATCGCCTTTCCCACGCGCAACCTCATGGACGTGTTCTCGCACTTCATTTCCCCGCGCGTGGACATGACCCTCACCGGGCCGGAAGGGCCTTGCGGCATCCGCGGCGCGGAAGACCCCGACTATACGGTCATCATCATGCCCATGAAGGTCTCCGAGGCGGCCTACTATTCCGAGGACGACGTCTAGCCGCCCGCGCCGGCCGCCGCTGTTGACCCGCTTTGAAGGAAGGAACCATGTCGCAAAGTCCCGTACCCGCCACGCCCGGAACGCCCGCAGCTCCCCCCGCCCCTGCCGGGGCCTCGGGCGTCTATGACGCCTCCTCCATCACCATCCTCGAGGGCCTTTCCGCGGTGCGCAAGCGCCCGGCCATGTATATCGGCTCCACCGACGCGCGCGGGCTGCACCATCTCGTCTATGAAGTGGTGGACAATTCCATCGACGAGGCCATGGCGGGCTATTGCACGAAAATCACTGTCACCCTGCACGCGGACAATTCCGTCACCGTACGCGACGACGGCCGCGGCATCCCGGTGGACATCCATCCCAAGGAGGGCGTGCCCGCGGTGCAGGTGGTGATGACCAAGCTCCACGCGGGCGGCAAGTTCGACAACACGAGCTACAAGGTCTCGGGCGGCCTGCACGGCGTGGGCGTTTCCTGCGTCAACGCCCTCTCAGAGGAGCTCACGGTCACGGTGCGCCGCGAGGGGCGGCGCTACCGCCAGCACTATTCGCGCGGCGTGCCCCAGGATGCGCTCGCCATCATCGGCGAGGGCGTGGAGGGCCACGGCACCACGGTGCGCTTCAAGCCGGACGAGGAAATCTTCGAGGTGCTGGAATTTTCCTACGAGACCCTGAAAAAGCGCTTCGAGGAGCTCGCCTATCTCAACAGCGGCCTCACCATCGAGTGCATTGACGAGCGCAGCGGCGAGAGCCACATCTTCCATGCCGAGGGCGGCATCCGGCAATTCGTGGGCGACCTCAATTCCGGCGAGCAGGGCATCCACCCGGTCATCTCGGGCGAGGGCGTGCTCGAGAACGTGAGCGTGGACTTCGCCCTGCAGTACAACGCGGGCTACAAGGAAAACATCCTCACCTTCGCCAACAATATCCGCACCAAGGAAGGCGGGACCCACCTCGTGGGTTTCCGCACGGCGCTCACCAGGGCCATCAACGGCTATATCAAGGGCCAGCCGGATCTCGTGAAAAAGCTCAAGAACACGGTCCTTTCCGGCGACGACGTGCGCGAGGGCCTCACGGCGGTGGTCAGCGTCAAGCTGCCGCAACCGCAATTCGAGGGCCAGACCAAGACCAAGCTCGGCAACTCCGAGGTGGCGGGCCTGGTGGCCGGCCTCACCTATGACCGGCTCAACGTGTTTTTTGAGGAAAATCCGCGCGACGTGCGCCTGATCATCGACAAGGCGCTGGACGCGGCCCGCGCCCGCGACGCCGCCCGGCGCGCCAAGGAGCTCGTGCGCCGCAAGGGCGCGCTCTCGGACAATTCGCTGCCCGGCAAGCTCGCCGACTGCCAGAGCAAGGATCCCGGGGTGTCGGAGCTCTTCATCGTGGAGGGCGATTCGGCCGGCGGCTCGGCCAAGCAGGGCCGCAACCCGAAAAACCAGGCCATCCTGCCCCTGCGCGGCAAGATCCTCAATACCGAGCGCACCCGCTTCGACCGCATGCTGGCGAACAAGGAGGTCAAGGCGCTCATCACCGCCATGGGCGCGGGCATCGGCCAGGAGGACACGGACCTCGACAAGCTGCGTTACCACAAGATCATCATCATGACCGATGCCGACGTGGACGGGGCGCACATCCGCACCCTGCTCCTTACCTTCTTTTTCCGCCAGTATCAGGAAATGGTGGAGCGCGGCTTCGTCTATATCGCGCAGCCGCCGCTCTACCGCGTGCACAACGCGCGCATGGAGAAATTCATCAAGGACGACGCCGAGCTGAACGCCTTCCTCCTCTCGCGCGTAAGCGAGGACGTGAGCGTGGTGGCCCCCAACGGCAAGACCTTCGCCGGCAGGGAGCTTATCGACCTCATGCGCCGCATCGAGACACTGGAGCAACGGGTGGCCGAGGCCGAGAGCGGCGGCATGCCGCGCGACCTTTTCCTGACGCTCGTCACCTATCCCACGCGGGTGGACAGGGAAACGCTGGAACACCTGCTGGAAAAAGGCGAAAGCGACTTCACGGAATGGCTCAACAAGAACGGCTACTTGCTCACGCTTGAGCGCGAGCGCAGCGAAGAGGACGACGAGGTGCGCCTTTTCGCCAACTTCGAGAACGCGGGCAGCCACCACACCAGGCGGGGCATGGAATTTTTCGCCTCCAGGCTCTACCGCCGCACCTGGCAGCTCTTTGCGGAATTGCGCGAGGAATGCGGCGGTCTTGCCTTCACCCTGGTGCGCAAGGACGGCGAGGCCAGCGTGGACGACGTCTTCCGCCTGCTTTCGCAGGTGCTGGACGAGGCGCGCAAGGGCATCAATATCCAGCGCTACAAGGGCCTCGGCGAAATGAATCCCGAGCAGCTCTGGACCACCACCATGAACCCGGAAAACCGCGTCCTGCTGCAGGTCTCCGTGGAGGACGCGCTCTCGGCCTCCGAGGCCTTTGAAGAGCTCATGGGCGACCGCGTGGAGCCCAGGCGCGAATTTATCGAGCGCAATGCGCTTGCCGTGCAGGATCTCGACATCTAGCGCCGCAAGGGAGGATGGACATGCCCGAGCAGCATGACGACGGGCGCGGGGCCGCCGCAAGCGCCCCGGCGAAAAAAGCCACCGGCTGGCTCTCCTGGGCGGTGGCCGTGGCGGGATGGCTCATCTGCGCCGGGCTCTGCCTCTGGCTCAGCATCACCCTTGAGGCGTGGCCCTATGCCTATGAGGTGTTCTTCCCGGCCATCCTGCTCATTCTCTTCTGCAATATTCTGGTCTTCCTCTTTGTGGCCACGCGCTGGGCGAGCCAGACCCGGCGGCTTTTCGGGGCCGTGGCCCGGGTGTGCGTGGGCGAGGGGCTCCTGCTGCTCCTCATGTACGCGGCCGGGCGTTTTGGCATCGGCGCGTAGCGGGCCTTAATCCATCCACCGTCATTTCCCTGCGAGGGCAGCGTGGCAGACAGCGAACAGTATCCGGCGGAAACGCATCCGCGCATCAATATCGAAAAGGAATTGCGCCAGTCCTACCTGGAGTATTCGCTTTCGGTCATCATCGGCCGCGCCATCCCGGACGCGCGCGACGGCTTGAAGCCCGTGCACCGGCGCATCATGTACGCCCAGCACGAGCTCGGCAACAGCTACAACCGGCCGCACAAGAAGTCCGCGCGCATCGTGGGCGACGTCATCGGCAAATATCACCCGCATGGCGATTCCGCGGTCTATGACGCGCTCGTGCGCATGGCGCAGGATTTTTCCATGCGCGACCCGCTGGTGGACGGACAGGGCAATTTCGGCTCCATCGACGGGGACTCGGCCGCGGCCATGCGCTACACCGAGGTGCGCCTTTCGCGCCTGGCGCAGGAATTTCTCGGGGATCTGGACAAGAACACCGTGGATTTCCGGCCCAACTACGACAACACGCTGGAAGAGCCCTCGGTGTTGCCCACCAAGGTGCCGAACCTGCTGCTCAACGGCTCCTCGGGCATCGCCGTGGGCATGGCCACCAATATCCCGCCGCACAACCTGGGCGAGCTCTGCGAGGCACTGCTGCTTTTGCTGAAAAACCCGCAGGCCTCGGTGGACGAGCTCATGGACATCGTGCGCGGGCCGGACTTCCCCACCGCGGGCTCCGTCTATGCGGGCAAGGGCCTCGCGGACGCCTACCGCACGGGCCGGGGCACGGTGAAGGTGCGCGGCAAGACCGTCATCGAGGAGCGCAAGAAGGGCCTCCAGTCGGTCATCATCACCGAGATCCCCTTCGGGCTCAACAAATCCTCCCTCGTGGAGAAGATCGCGGCGCTCGTCAATGACCGCAAGCTGGACGGCATTGCGGACTTGCGCGACGAATCCGACCGCAAGGGCATCCGCATCGTCATCGACCTGAAGCGCGGCACCATCCCGGACATCGTCATCAACGCGCTCTACAAGTTCACGCCGCTGGAATCGAGCTTCGGCATCAACATGCTGGCCGTGGCCGACAACCGCCCGGTTTTGCTCAACCTGAAGAGCGCGCTCGCCTGCTTTGTGGACCACCGCCGCGAGGTGGTGATCCGGCGCACGCGCTTCGACCTCGAGAAGGCCGAGGCCCGTGCCCATATCCTCGAGGGCCTGCGCATCGCCATCGACCATATCGACGAGGTGGTGGCGCTCATCCGCGCCTCGGCCACGCCCGAGGAGGCGCGGCTCGGCCTCATGCGCACCTTTGACCTGAGTGAGATCCAGGCCCGCGCCATACTCGACATGCGGCTGCAGCGGCTCACCGGGCTTCAGCGCGAGGAATTGCTCGCCGAATACCAGGAATTACTCAAGAAGATCGAGTTTTTCCGCTCCGTACTGGAAAATCCCGAAGTGTTGCGCGGGGAGATGGAGCGCGAGATCCGCGAGGTGAGCGAGGCCTTCGCCACGCCGAGGCGCACGGAGATTTTGCGCGAGCCCCTTTCCGGCATCGAGATGGAGGACCTCATCCCGGACGAGGAAGTGGTCATCACGCTCTCGCGGCGCGGCTACATGAAGCGCACCAATCTCGAGAACTACCAGCAGCAGCGGCGCGGCGGCAAGGGCATCGCGGCGGTGCACACCTCCGAGGACGATTACGTCCAGGAATTCCTCGTCACCTCCAACCACCAGTATCTGTGCCTCTTCACCAACAAGGGGCGCATGCACCAGCTCAAGGTGCACCAGGTCCCCGAGGGCAGCCGCACGGCCAAGGGCGTGCATATCAACAATCTCCTCCCGCTGGAGGAGGGCGAATGGGTGACAACGGTGCTCGCCTTGCGCGAGTTCGCCGAGGACAAGTACTTCCTCTTTGTGACGAAGCGGGGCATGGTCAAGCGCTCCTCGGCGTCGCTCTACGCGCGCTGCCGGCGCAGCGGCCTCATGGCCGTGGGCCTGCGCGAGGATGACGAGCTCGTGGTGGTACGCCCCATCCGCGACGACGAGCATGTGGTGCTCGTCACGGCCGACGGCCTGGCCATCCGCTTTTCCTGCGCGGACATCCGGCCCATGGGCCGCGTGGCAACCGGCGTCAAGGGCATTGCCCTCAGGCGGCACGACAGCGTGGTGGCCTGCGTGGTGCTGAAGGAGACGGACCAGACCACGGAGATCATGTCCATTTCCGCCAACGGCTATGGCAAGCGCACCCGGGTGGACCTCTACCGCGTGCAGTCGCGCGGGGGCAAGGGCGTCATCAATTTCAAGGTCACGGGCAAGACCGGCCCCGTGGTGGGGGCCATGCCCGTGCGCGAGCGCGACGGGCTCATCCTGCTCACTTCGGCCAACAAGGTGGTGCGCATCGGCGTGGACGAGGTGGGCAGCAAGGGCCGCGCCACCATGGGCGTCATGCTGGTGCGCCTTGACGAGGGCGCGCGCGTGGTGGGCTTTGACCGCGTGGACGACGGCGGCCAGCAAGGGCCCGGCATGATCGAGGACGAAGAAGTGGCCGACGCCGTGGCCGCCGAGGACGCGGCGCTCACGCGCGACCATGCGCCGGATGCCGGGGACACGGATGCCTGAACGGGCGGCAGCTCTGGCCCTTGCGCTCATTCTGGGGCTGGTGGGCCTGCTTCCGGCCTGCGATCGCCAGCAAATCCTCGCCGATGACCTCACTGGCGCACGCGCGGCCGTGGCCCAGCGCAACTGGCCCCTTGCCGAGCGCCTCCTGGAGCGCTATCTCCGGGAGGAGACGAAGGACGCAGAGCGCCGCGGCCCCGAGGCCGAGCGCCGCTGGGAGGCCTGGCAGCTTCTGCTCCAGGTGCTCAATTCCTCGGGGCCGGAATCGCGCGCAAGCCTGGAAGTGCTGGAAGCCATGCGCGCGGAATACGAGGACGACGACGGCCGCATGGCCGATATCCTCGAGCACATGGGCCTTGCCTGCGAGCGCCTGCGCCGGTATGACCAGGCGGCCTGGGCCTGGGGGGCCTATACGGGCCTCGCGGGCATCGGCGGCGCGCGCCGGGTGGAGGGCTTCCGGCATCTGGCGGCCATGCAGTTCAGCCAGCGGCGTTTCGAGGCCGGGGAGGAAAGCCTGGCCCAGTGCCTGGCGCTGCCCCTGCCGGACCATGACAAGATCCGCTGCATGCTCGACCTCGCGGACCAGAACATGGCCCGCGAGCGCTGGCAGGAAGTGGCGGACCTGTGCCAGCAGATTTTGGACAGCGGCCCGGACGAGGAAGTGCGCGGGCAGGCGGGCTATCTCCTCGCCGACGCGCTGGAGCAGCTCGGACGCCACAAGGAGGCCCTCGCCCAGTTCGAGGCGGCGCGCGAAGCCTACCCGAACCCGGCGGTCATGGACAACCGCATCGCGCACTTGCGCAAGACGCTGAAGAGCGGACAATAACGGAAGTTTTTGCCAAGCCTGACAGGTAGGGGCTCTTCCGCCGACACAGATTTCAACAACGCCCAACGAAACAACGGGAACACAAAGCACAATGATACGGCATGAATGCGGTCTTTTCGGCATCTACGGCCACGACGACGCGGCAAGGCTCGCCTATTTCGGGCTCTACGCCCAGCAGCACCGCGGCCAGGAAAGCGCGGGCATCGTCACCGTGGACGCGGACGGGATGCACGACCACAAGAGCATGGGCCTTGTGCCCGACGTCTTTTCCGAGGAGGTGCTGCGCCGCCTCACCGGGCGCACGGCCATCGGCCATGTGCGCTACTCCACCACGGGCAGCGCCTCGCAGCGCAACGCGCAGCCTTTTATCGCCCATTTCAAGGGCCAGGACATCGCGCTCGCGCACAACGGCAACATTGTCAATGCGGCCGAGCTTAGGGCCGAGCTCGAAAACGAGGGGGCTATCTTTGCCACGGGCAACGACAGCGAGGTCTTCATGCACCTCCTTGTGCGCTCGCTGCGTCACAAGGACCTCCCCGAGGCCGTGGCCGAGGCCTGTTCGCGCCTTTCAGGGGCCTATTGCTTCCTCGTCCTTTCCGGCTCGACGCTCATCGCGGTGCGCGACCCCTACGGCTTCCACCCGCTGGCCCTGGGGCGGCTGGACGGATCGCCCGTCTTCGCCTCCGAGACCTGCGCCTTCGACCTCCTTGAAGCCGACTACGAGCGCGCCGTGGAGCCCGGCGAGATGATCGTGGTGGACGCCATGGGCGAGCACTCGAGCAAGCTCCCCGGGCCGCATCCCGCCAAGCCGCGCCAGTGCATCTTCGAGCTCGTGTATTTCGCGCGGCCCGATTCCTATGTGTTCAACGAGCAGGTGTATGTCTGCCGCAAGCAGATGGGCTGGCAGCTCGCGCACGAGTCAACGCCGGATGTGGACTTCATCATGCCCTTTCCCGATTCCGGCGTCTATTCGGCGGTGGGCTTCGCCCAGTGCGCGGAGCTTCCTTACGAACACGCCATGATCCGCAACCACTATGTGGGCCGTACCTTTATCCAGCCCACGCAGAGCATGCGCAATTTCGGCGTGCGCGTGAAGATCAACCCGGTGCGCGCCATGATCGAGGGCAAGCGCATCTGCATCGTGGACGACTCCATCGTGCGCGGGACCACCATGATGACCCGCGTGAAAAAGCTGCGCGAGCTCGGCGCGAAAGAGGTGCATATCCGCATCTCGAGCCCGCCCGTGAAGTTCCCCTGTCACTATGGCGTGGACTTTTCCTCCCGCGGGGAGCTCATCGCCGCCCAGTGCAAGATGGACGAGATCATCAAGAGGCTGGATGTGGATTCGCTGCATTACCTGAGCATCGACGGGCTTCTGCGCTCCGTCATGCACTCGGACAGCTTCTGCCTCGCCTGCTTCAACGGCGATTATGCCGTGCCCTGCGAGGGTTGCGCCAAGTTTTCCCTGGAGTGCAAGCGGTCATGAGCGACGACACGCGCGGCGTCAGCCGCATCAAGGGCTTTGCGGACCTGTTCCCCCCGGAGAGCGCGGCCTTTACCCGCATGGAGGCCTGCGGGCGCGACATCTTCACCCGCTACGGCTTTGCGGAATTGCGCACGCCGCTCCTGGAGTTCACGGGCCTCTTCCAGCGCTCCATCGGCGCGGAGACGGACGTTGTGCAAAAGGAGATGTATACTTTTCAGGACCGCAAGGGCCGCTCAGTGACCTTGCGGCCCGAGGCCACGGCCGGCGTCATGCGCGCCTGCATCGAGGCGGGTCTTGCGGACGGCCGGGGCGGGGCGCACCGCTTCTTCACCATGGGGCCCATGTTCCGCTATGAGCGCCCGCAAAAAGGGCGGATGCGCCAGTTCCACCAGATCAACTGCGAGTGCCTGGGCACGGAGAGCCCCTTTGCCGATGCCGAGCTCATCGTCATGCTCTGGAGTTTTCTTTCCACCCTCGGCATTGCGGACCTGACGCTCAAGCTCAATTCACTTGGCTGCGCCCGGTGTCGCCCGGCCTATATGGAGGCGCTGCGGAAGTATCTTGCGGGCGTGGACGAAACGGCACTTTGCGATGACTGCCGTCGCCGGAGGGAGAGCAATCCCCTGCGCGTGCTCGACTGCAAGCACGAAGGCTGCCGCGAGCTCACCGGGGGCGCGCCGCGCCTTTTGGAGCACAACTGCCCGGAGTGCCGCCGCCATTTCGACACCGTGCTGGAACTGCTGGCAAGGGAAGGCATCACGCCTGAAATCGACCACCGCCTCGTGCGCGGCCTGGACTACTATTGCCGCACCACCTTCGAGGTGGTGAGCGGCAACATCGGCGCGCAGACGGCCGTGGCCGGCGGGGGCCGCTATGACGGCCTCACGGCGCAGCTCGGCGGCCCGGACGCGCCGGGCGTGGGTTTTGCCTGCGGCATGGAGCGCCTCGCTCTGCTGCTGCCCCCGGTGGAGGCCCCCAGGCCGGACTTCTATATTGTGGCCCCGGAGGAGGCCGGGCGCGTGCAGGGCTTTGCCCTGGCCTGCGCCTTGCGCGGGCTCGGGCTTTCGGGCGAGCTTGAGTACGCTGGCGGCTCCTTCAAGAGCCTCATGCGCAGGGCCGCCAAAAGCGGCGCGCGCTATTGCTGCATCATCGGCCCGGACGAGGCGGCTTCCGGCCTTGTTACCCTGCGCGCCATGGGGGGCGGCGAGCAGGAAAGCGTGCCGCAGGCCGATGCCCCGGCCCGGCTTGCGGAACTGTGCGCCGCCGCGCCCACCACCCAGAACCACAACGGATAGGCTCATGGACAAGACCCAGGAATCGCAGGACTTGCAGCAGGAACACGGCAAATTCATCACCGGCCTTGGCGACTGGAAGCGCAGCCACGATTGCGGCAGCCTCACGGCGGCCGACATCGGGGCCGAGGTTTGCCTCATGGGCTGGGTGCAATACCGCCGCGACCACGGGGGCCTCATCTTTGTGGATTTGCGCGACCGCGCGGGCCTCACCCAAGTGGTCTTCAGCCCGGACATCGCGCCCGGGGCCCACGAAAACGCCCATATTCTGCGCAGCGAATACGTCATTGCGGTCAGGGGCAAGGTGCGCCACAGGCCCGAGGGCATGGTCAACCCCAATATGCCCACCGGCGAGATCGAGGTGGTGGTCAACGACTGGAAGCTGCTCAACACCTCCAAGACCCCGCCCTTCCCCATCGAGGACCGCGCCGACGCGGGCGAAAACCTGCGCCTCGCCAACCGCGCGCTGGACCTGCGCCGGCCCCGGATGCAATCCGCATTGCGGCTACGCCACAAGGTCGCCCAGGCCATGCGCCGTTACCTCGACGGACAGGGCTTTGTGGAAGTGGAAACGCCGGTACTCACCAAGTCCACCCCCGAGGGCGCGCGCGATTTCCTTGTGCCGAGCCGCCTCAACCCCGGCGAATTCTATGCGTTGCCGCAGTCGCCGCAGCTTTTTAAGCAACTGCTCATGGTCGCCGGCTTCGACCGCTATTTCCAGATCGTGCGCTGCTTCCGCGACGAGGACCTGCGCGCCGACCGCCAGCCGGAATTTACCCAGGTCGACCTTGAAATGAGCTTTGTGAACGAGGAAGACGTCATGAGCGTGGCCGAGGGGCTCATGAAGGCAGTGTTCAAGGCCGCGCTGGGGCGTGAGCTTGAGCCGCCCTTCCCGCGCATGACCTGGGAGGAGGCCATGGCCCGCTATGGCGTGGACAAGCCGGACACGCGCTTCGGGCTCGAGTTGCACGACATCACCGAGCATGTGCGCGGCTCAGGCTTCAAGCTGTTCAGCCAGGCGAAACTTGTCAAGGCCATGCGCGTGCCCGGCGGGGAAAGCCTCACCCGTAAGGAAATCGACGAGCTCACGGACTTTGTGCGCATCTACGGCGCGCAGGGCCTGGCCTGGATCAAGATCCGCGAAAACGAGTGGCAGTCGCCCATTGCCAAGTTCCTCTCCGAGAAGGAGCGCGCGGCCATTGCCCGCGAGCTCGGGCTCGAGGTGGGCGACATCGTGTTCTTCCAGGCCGGCGAACCGGCCATGGTCAATGCGGCGCTGGGCAATTTGCGCGTGCACCTCGGGCAGAAACTGGGGCTTATCCCGGAAGACAGCTTCAACTTCCTCTGGGTGACGGAATTTCCCCTTTTTGAATATGACGAGGAGGAAAAGCGCTATGTGGCCTGCCACCATCCCTTCACCTCCCCGGCCGAGGGTCACGAGGCGCTCATGACCAGCGACCCCGGGGCCGCCCGCGCCCGGGCCTATGACCTCGTGCTCAACGGCAACGAGGTTGGCGGCGGTTCCATACGCATCCACAGGGCCGACGCGCAGCGCGCCATGTTCAAGGCCCTTGGCTTCACGCCAGAATCGGCCGAGGCGCAGTTCGGCTTCCTCATCCAGGCGCTGGAGCAGGGCGCGCCGCCGCATGGCGGTCTTGCGTTCGGGCTGGACAGGCTCGTCATGCTGCTGTCCGGCGCGTCGAGCATCCGCGACGGCATTGCCTTTCCCAAGACGCAAAAGGCCACCTGCCTTCTCACCCAGGCGCCCTCGCCCGTGTCAGCCGCGCAGTTGCGCGAGCTCGGCCTGCGTTTGCGCGAGGCCGCCAGGCAGGAGCAGAAGGCGGAACCGCCCGTGGACAAGGCCACCCAAGCTGGAGCCTGAGCCGTCATGCTGCTTGACATCGTCACCTACCCTGACCCGCGCCTCAAGGAGCGCTGCGCTCCGGTAGCGGAAATCACCGACGAGATACGTGAGCTCGCGGCGGACATGACGGAGACCATGTACGCCGCGCCCGGCGTTGGCCTCGCCGCGCCGCAGGTGGGCCGCCTTGTGCGCATGCTCGTCATGGACCCGGGCGTGCAGGAGGGGGAGCGCGCTCCGCGCGTGCTCATAAATCCCGAACTGGAGCCCATGGGCGAAGTGATCACCAGCGAGCAGGAGGGCTGCCTTTCCGTGCCGCTCAGCTATCGCGCGGATGTGCCCCGTTGGAGCAAGGTGCGGCTCAAGGCCACCGCCCTTGACGGCACGCCCATCGACGAGGTGCTCGAGGGCTTTCCCGCCGTGGTGGTGCAGCACGAGGTGGACCACCTCGACGGCACGCTCTTCATCGACCGCGTGAGCCGACTCAGGCGAACCCTCTATGACAGCAAGGTCAGGAAATGGCTCAAGCGCAAAACTGCCGGATAGTCTTCATGGGCACCCCGGCCTTCGCGGCCGCGGTGCTTGAGAAGCTGGCCACATGGCCGGGGGGCCGCGTGGTCGCGGTCTATACACAACCGGACCGGCCCCGTGGCCGTGGCATGAGGCTTGTGCCTTCGCCTGTGAAGGAGCTGGCGGAACGCCTGGGCCTTGAAGTGCGCCAGCCCCTGAATTTCAGGGAGGAAACAGACCGCCGCGCGCTTGCGGATCTGCGGCCGGACATCATCGTGGCAGCGGCCTATGGCCTGCTCCTGCCCAGGGCTGTGCTGGACGCCGCACGCATTGCGCCGCTCAACGTGCATGCCTCGCTCCTGCCCCGCTACCGGGGGGCCGCGCCCATCCAGCGCTGCATCATGGAAAGCTGTTCACCGGATGCCGTGACAGGGGTGTCGCTCATGCACATGGAGCCGAGCCTCGATACCGGGCCGGTCTATGCCACGCGCGCCGTGCCCATCGGCTGCTGCCATGCGGGCGAGCTCGCCGAGGCGCTGGCCCGGGCCGGGGCGGACCTGCTTGTGGAGTCGCTTCCCGGCATCGTGGCCGGCACGCTGACCGCAATCCCGCAGGACCATAGCAAGGCCACCCATGCGGCCAAGCTCGTGAAGGCGGACGGACGCGTCGACTGGAACCGCGCTCTCGCGCAGGTTGACGCGCAGATTCGCGGCGTCACGCCCGCGCCCGGCGCGACCACTCGGGTTCTCTGCAAGGATGTCGTGGAGCCGCTGGATGTGCGCATCATGCGCGGCCATCCCGCCCCGGAGCCGCTTGCGCCTGTCCTTCCCGCGCCTGGGACCATGGTGCGCGTGCCCGCGGGCCTTGCCGTGGCCTGCGCCGACGGCTTTTACCTGCTTGACCGGGTGCGCCCCAGCGGGCGCAAGGATATGGATGGCCATGCCTTTGCCAATGGCTATGCGCCGGTGAGGGCGCTTGCTCCCGCCGACGCCGGCCAGGAGCCCACGGCCTGACCATGTGGCCCGCCAAGTCCCCCCATTCCTTGCCCCCCGGGCCATATGGCGGAGGCCGCAAGCGCATCTTCATCGGCCTCATGGTGGCGAGCTGCGTTGCCGTTTGCCTTGCCCTCTTTGCCTTCCTCGTGCTCCCATGGCTGCTTCCCGGCGTGACCGCCTCCTGGCTGCCGCTCCTGAGCGTTGGTTGCGGTCTTGCGGGCATTGTCCTTCTGGCGTGGCTTTGCGCCACGCTCATTTTCCATATTTATACCGGCCGTCGCCTCCCGGGCATTTCCTGGGTGCGGCATGTGCTGCTCAGGTTCTTCCTGCCCTTCATGGAGAGCCTGGGGCGCATCTGCGGCATCGGGCGCACGGCCGTGCGGCGTTCCTTCGTCAAGGTCAACAATGAACTGGTGCTTGCGGAAGGCCTGCGCGTGCCCGCGCGCGACCTCCTCCTTCTGCTGCCGCATTGCGTCCAGAACAGCAATTGCCGTCACCGCATTTCGCCAAGGCCGGACAACTGCCAGCGTTGCGGAGCCTGCCAGATAGGGCCGCTCCTTGACTTGCGCGACAGGCTCGGCTTCCGGCTGGCCCTCGCCACCGGTGGGACCATCGCTCGGCGCATTGTGGTGGAGTGCCGCCCCTCCTGCATCATTGCCGTGGCCTGCGAGCGCGACCTTGTTTCAGGGATCCAGGACAGCTATCCCCTCCCCGTCTTTGGCGTGCTCAACGAGCGTCCGCACGGACCCTGCCGGGATACCCTGGTCCCCCTTGTGGCCGTGGAGGACGCGCTGGCGCGCTTCCTCCTACCTAAGCAGCCGGCCGCCACGGAAGCCGGGAAGCCATGAGGAAGGACCTGCCCTCCCGCAGCCGCGCCGCCGTCTCCGGCCCGGCAGGGGCGCGGGATCTTGCGGTGCGGGCGCTGACGCTCATGGACGACGGGATGCCAGTGCAGGCAGCCGTGGACAGCGTTCTCGCCGCAAGCTCCCTCGCCTCCCGGGAACGACGCCTTGCAGCGGAACTGGTCTATGGGTGCGCGCGCGAGCGCATCCGTTGCGAAGCCATCCTGGGGCGTCTTATGCGCAAGCCCGGCGGCCTGCCGCGGCCCATGCTCCACTGCCTTGCCATTGCGGTGCACAGCCTGCTCTTCCAGTCCCGCATCCCGGCCCATGCCGCCATTTCTGAAGCCGTGCGGCAGGTGGACCGGCTGTATGGGCAGCGCCTCGGGCGCGTAGCCAATGGCGTCTTGCGCTCTCTCCAGCGGCTCGGGGAAGCCCCGCTTGCTGCGTCATGGTACGAGGACCCCGGGGTTCAGCCTGGGCTTCGCGGCTGGCGCGCCGCCTGCCGTTTCTGGAGCCTGCCCGACAGCATTGCGGACCTCTGGCGCGACGCCTATGGGGAAGAAGCGGCGCTTGCGCTCATGCGCCGCAGCTTTGAGCGGCCGTGGACAGGTGTTCGCATCAATGCGCAACACCCTGAGGCCCGGGCCATGCGCGCTGCCCTGGAGGCGGCTGTGCCCCGGGCGAACCGGGCGGATATCAGCCCCTGGGGCATGGCCTTCGCCCCCGGGGCGCTCCCGGAAGAGCTTTTGGGCCAGCCGCTTGCGCGCTGGCGGGAACGAGGCGTAGCGGACTTTCAGTCCGCGGGTTCGCAAGCCGTGCTTCACGAACTCGGGCTCACCCAATGGCGAAAACCTGTATGGGATGCGTGCGCGGGCGTCGGCGGCAAGAGTCTTGCGCTCCTTGAAGCGGGCGTCCCGGTGCGCCTCGCCACGGACATGTCCGCAACGCGGCTCGGTCTGCTCGCTTCCACGCTTGCGCGACGAGCCTTGCCGCAAGTTGCCGTGGCCCTGGCCGATGCGGCGCGGCCCCCAATGCGGAGCTGGCCAGGCCATATCCTTGTGGATGCGCCCTGCAGCGGCCTGGGCGTGCTCGCCCGCAGGCCCGACATACGCTTTCCCGGTCGTCGCGATGCAGCGGCCATGCGCTCCTACCCCAAAACGCAACAGCGCATCATTGCGGCGCTGGCGGAGCGTCTTGCGCAAGGCTGCGAGCTTGCTTACCTCACCTGCACTCTCAATCCCGCCGAAAATGAAGCCGTCGTGGAGAGCCTCCTTGCGCGTGAGCGGGGACTGGAGCTTGTGCGCACATGGACGACGCCCGTGACCCCTCCCTGGCTGGAAGGCATGTTCGGGGCTGTGCTGCGGCGGCGCTGATGGCGGATACCGGCGACGAGGCTTCCTGCGCTCTGACCGCGTCAGGCTGATTGGTCCTGCGCAAGGCCCAGCCGCTCCAGAAGCGCCGTGAGGGCTTCGGGGCTCGTGTAGGCAAGGGTGATGCGGCCCTTGCGGTCCGTGCCGCTGATGCGCACCTTGCATTCAAGAGCCGTGCTCAGGCGCTGGCGGAGGTCTTCCAGCGCAGCGGACGGCACAGGCCGCCCCTTGGCGGGTGCTGAATGCGGCGTTTCCCGCTCCTTTTCCTCCTCCCAGGGGAAAACTCCCGTTTCGCGCCTGTGCGCCGCGGCTTCCTCCGCTTCGCGCACGGTCAGCCCGCACGTGAGGATGCGCTCGCGCAGGGCGTCGGCCGCAGACTCCTCGTCTATGCCCACGAGGCAACGGCCATGCCCGGCGCTGATGCGTCCCTGCGCCAGGTCTTCAAGTGCCGCTTCGCCGAGCTGGAGGAGGCGCAGGGCATTGGCGACCGCCGGCCGGCTGCGCCCGAGCCGGGCCGCCAGTTCCTCCTGCGTGATATTGAGGGTTTCGCGCAATGCGTTCAGCGCCTGCGCTTCCTCAACGGGATTGAGGTCCTCGCGTTGAAGGTTCTCGATGAGCGCGGCCGCCATGGCCTCCTGCTCATCCATGTCGCGCACATAGACCGGCACTTCAGCAAGCCCCGCCTTGGCCGCCGCGCGCCATCGGCGCTCGCCCGCAACGATCTGGAAGCGGTCCGTGCCTGCGAGCGGACGCACCAGCAGCGGCTGGATGATTCCCTGTTGCCGGATGGAGTCGGCCAGTTCATCCAGCGCCTCCTCCGCAAAGACGCGTCGCGGTTGTGCGGGATTGGCCACCAGCGCGGCCAGCGGCAGGCTTGACGGCGGCTCCTTGCCGGCGCGTTGGTGCGCGGAGCCTTCAAACAGCGCGTCCAGACCCCGGCCCAAACCCCGAGCGCTCGTGCCCATATCGTCCCCTCCTGTAGCCGGGCAGGGCTTATGACCCATTGCGGAGCTTTGTCCGCCCCCCGTCCTGTCAGCAATGCGCGCAGGCGTAATGACGCCCCGCGGCGCAAGATTCACTTTGCCTTTTTGTCCCCAGCGGGGTAGTAGACGCGCACAGGCAGCTTTTGCGCTGCCGCGGCGTCCATGCCCGCGCGGCCTCAGTCCGTAATCCCGTCACCTGTATAACTGCGCCTTGACGCAAGGGCCCCCATGAAGGAACAAATCCACTACGTCACCGATGCCCACGGCAACATTGTTGCTGTACAGATCCCTTTTGCGCTCTGGGAGCGCCTCAAGGGCGCGCTGCCCGCTGAGGCCCCCGCCGCGCGCGCAACTGAAGCGGCTGTCCCGGAACCCATGGAGGGTTTTGCGGATTTTTTACGCTACTGGGATTTTCGCTACCCCTATGATCCGGCGGTGAGCTGCCCGCATTGCGGCGCTCACGTTGCGGACTGGCGCACCGCCCCCGGCCATCCATTCCAGCTTGCCAATGCCAACCTTGGCGGGCTGCTTGTCTTCCATTGCAAATCGTGCGGGGCCACCATCCGCCAGAAGCACTTTCGCGATCACGTGGCGCTGGAGTCCACGCCGCGTTCCTGAGCCTGCGCTCCCTTGCGCGAAGGACGCCGAAGCACCACCTCCTTGGCGAGCCCAAGATATGCCTCCGCCCCCTTGGACTTGATGTCGTAGTGGATGATGGACTTGCCGTGGCTCGGCGCTTCGGAGAGGCGCACGTTGCGCGGGATGACCGTTTCAAAAAGGTGGTCGGGAAAGCAGCGGCGCACCTCGTTCTTGACTTCGCGCGTCAGGCGGTTGCGGATGTCGTACATGGTGAGCACCACGCCGAGCAGGGCGAGCTCCGGGTTGAGGCGTTTTTTCACCTGTTCATATGTTTGCAGCAGCTTGACGATGCCTTCCAGGGCAAAAAATTCGCATTGCAGGGGGATGAGCAGCTCGCGTGAGGCGCAAAGGGCGTTGAGCGTGAGCAGCCCCAGCGAGGGCGGGCAGTCAAGGATGATATATTCATACTCGTCATGGACGCGCTTGAGGCATTCATCCAGAAAGAACTCGCGCGCCATCTTGTCCACGAGCTCCAGTTCCACGGCCACAAGGTTGGTGCTGGCAGGAAGCAGGTCCAGAAAAGGCGTGCGGCAGTGGACGATGCTTTCGCGCACCAGTTCCGGAGTGTAGAAGGTGGAGTAGAGGTCGCCCGGCAATTCATCCTGGCTGAAGCCCAGGCCGCTCGTGCTGTTGGCCTGGGGGTCGCAATCCACAAGGAGCACCTTTTTTTCCATGACGGCCAGGGCCGCGCTCAGATTGATGGCTGTCGTGGTTTTGCCCACGCCACCCTTCTGGTTGGCAATGGAAATGATGCGCGCCATGAATTTTTCCTCTTTTGCGGTTCCTGATGTGGGGGCGGTGGCTGCTTCCGGGCTGTGCCGGGAGCGTCCCGCTTGCGTAGCGGTCGCCTGCCCTTGGCGGTTATGTTTCACATGAAACATTTTGCTTCAGCAGGTTCGGCGTGAGCTTTTTGCAGGCTGCGCCGGTTCCTGCCATGTTTCACATGAAACATGGCGCTTGAAATTTTTGCGCCACCGTGCTGCGTTTGTAAAAAAGCAGCAGGCGAGAGTCAAGTGGCGTCCTTGTATCCGGGCATGGATGTGCGCGATCGTCGGTTCTCAAAATGAAGGTGGTCAGGGCTTGCGCCCGGGGCCTGTTCGGGCTATGCATGAAAATGGACACGGCGGGAGCCGGGACCCCCTTTTTCGCCGATATGTGGGGAATCCTTCAGGAATTGCGGAGCAGTAGCCTATGAAAAAAATGAAAAAGCCCCTTGTTCTCCTGGGCGCGCTTGCCCTCAGCGTTGCGCTGTCACTGCCTCAGGCCGAGTGTGCGCGCGCTGCGGGCGCGGTTTCTGACCCGGGCCTTGCCGCTGCGCTGGAAACACTGCTGCGTGAGCGCCCGGAGATTATCCTGGATGTCCTGCGTCAGAACAGCGAGGCGGTGCTCGATATTGCACAGCAGGGCTCAAACTTGCGGCGCAAACACAACCTTGAGGTGCAGTGGCGCAAGGACATGGAAAACCCCAAGAGCGTCGTGCTGGAAAACCGCCCCGTGCTCGGTCGTCCGGACGCCAAGGTGCGCATCGTGGCCTTTTCCGATTTCACTTGCCATTTTTGTGAGCAGGCCTCCAAGAATGTCGAGGCCTTGCGCAAAACCTATGGCGACGACATTTGCCTCATCTTCAAGCACTTGCCGCTGGATGAAAAGGGGCCCGGGGGCATTGCCTCAAGCTACTTTGTGGCCATTGCCCAACAGGATGAGGACAAGGCCTGGAAATTTTATGACCTCATGTTTTCCAACCGGGACCGCCTGCTCGCCGAAGGCGAACCCTTTATCAAGGAAAGCGCGCAAAACCTGGGTGTGGACATGAAGCGACTGGCCCGCGACGTGCGCAGTAAGAAGACCGGCGACATTCTCGCCGAGGACCAGAAGGATGCCCAGAAGCTTGGCGTGGAGGGAACGCCATATTTCCTGGTCAATGATCTCGTGGTGCGCGGGGCCCTGCCGTTGGACCTCTTCCGCGATGCGGTGGAAATGGCAAAGGCCGGCAAGAAGAGCGCCAAGCCCTAGGCTCCACATTATTCTGCTTCAGGCCTCACAAAGCCCAGCGCGGGACAGCGCCGGGCTTTGTGCATTTGGTAAGGACGTCATGGCTGATGCGCAGGAAAAGCGCAATGCGAACTTGTGAGGATAAAGGAACTACCTGGAAAAGAGGAGGAAACGGGCCTTCCTGGTGCAGGATTCCGCTGAGGGAGCCCGGTCTCTGCGCTCCAAGTTGGACAGGGCTCCGGCGGACGTGAAAAAGCGGCGCGAAATTCTCGAAAACGAAGGGGAAAACCCGGGGTGGCGAGCGCGCGAGGAAGGGACGCCATTGCCGTTCCGCATCCGCTGCGCAAGGCGCGCCTCGAGGCTACGCTCCAGTGACCGCATTGTCCCGTGCTTCCGCCCCGCGCTGGCGCACCAGTCTTTGCATCCAGGTGCGTAACTGCTCCAGGTCTTCCTGCTGCGTCTTTTCCGCATTTTGCAGGAGCAGGCGCAAGGTGTCGAGATCGGTGCGCAGGCGTTGCTGCTCCTGCCCGATCGCCGCGGTCCCGGCAGCCAATGCCCCGCGTTCGAGGAAAAGGCGCATGAGTTCCGCAATGAGTTCAAGAGCGTGCGTCTGGCGCTCAAGAAGTTGAAGCGCCCCGACCGGCAGCAGGCTTTGCCCGCCAACAGCCACGGGCGCGCACTCCTGCTGGCCGCTCAGGGCAAGCGCATTGCGGGGAAAACGCGCGTCCAGCGCCGTCTCCACGGCCGCGGCGGTGCGGGATTTTTGCATTTCTTCAAGGATGGCCTCCACAACTTCCAGCGTCTCCCTGCGGTAACGGCGTCTGCGACCCTCGCCGACGCTCGGGATAAAGGCCGCAAACCGCTTGCAATAATAGCGGGTAGTGGACTCGGGCAGGGAAAAGTGCCGTGAAATATCAGCAATGCTCAACAGGCTGTCGTCCGATAGCTTCGCGCTGGTCATGGAAGCCTCCTTCGCGCCGCCGTGCCATTGCGGACGGGACGCGCTGCGCATCTTGAGTTTTTTTAGACATAGGGCAAGCTTGTAAAAAATGCAAGCCCGCAATGTCGTGAATTGCGGAAAAGCGCAACCATGGGGCGGAGCAGGCGCGGGTGACGGGTGACGCGGCCTCGGGCACAGAGGCGTCGCGAGGAACCGAAAGGCGCTGAGACAAGGGGGATTGAGGGGAACGGAGACGCGGGACTGTGACGTAAAAAGGGGCGCGTATTCCGGCTTGACGCTGTGCGCGCCTCGCGTGCATTCCGCGCACATGGCGGTAGCACCGTTAGGGATTGCGTACGCGTGCCAACCTGCTGATGCAGGCGCGTACGAAGCGGGCCAGGGAGGGGAAAGGGCCTAGTGCACCACGCGGCGCACAGCAATGAGCTTGCTTTTCCAGTAGGGGACGTTCAGGCTTTCCATGCGTACGCGCTCGCCATTGCGCGGGCTGTGGATAAAGGATCCCCCCCCGGCATAGATGCCGGTATGCAGGCCGCGCGGGCTGTTGCCAGTGCGGAAGACAACAATGTCCCCGGGTCTGGGGCGCGCCTTCGGCACGGACTGGCCGGTCCTGGCCTGGTCCGTGGTGATCCGCGGGACCGCAACGCCGTGCTGCCGATAGGCCCACCAGATGAGGCCGGAACAGTCAAAGCCCTTTTGCGGCGACGCGCCCCCGGAGCGATATTGCTTTCCCATCTGGCTGTACGCGGTCTTGACAACCTTATGCGCCTTCGCCGGCGTGGGGCCGCTGTCGGCGACCTTCTGGCCGAATAAACCGCAACCGCCCAGGAGAAGCAGGGGCAGCAGCAACAGGAGCCGCAAGGGCTGGACGCGCACCGTATGGAATGAGCGCATGGCACTTCCGCAAGGCTTGGGGGGAGCTGGCAGCCCACCCCGCTATGAGGCACTTCTCTCCATTTATCGGCCTTGGCCGCAAAATCTTGAGGGGCTGGCGCAAGGCAGCCTAAAATGCCGGGGGTGAAAGAGATGCTCTCACAGGCCGCATGGCGGATCATCCCTTCCGCGCCAAGGCCACAAGGCTGAAGGAGGGCGTCCCCGACAGAGCGGCATTGCGGTTCTGGGAAAACTGCGGACCGGTCGCGGGCGCCGGCCAGAATGCCGGCGCAGCCGGTGTCTGTCTTGCGTTGGCGAGGGAAACACGCTATGCAATAAAAAATCTCATGTTGCAGAGGCACAGGCGGCTATGAGCAAGAGTCCCGTAACTGTCAGAGGCTATGTGACGAGCCTGCCGCGCTCCGTGGATGCGCGGCAGGCCAGCGTGGCCATCGTCCAGGACGGCGTTGAGTACCGCGTCCTCCCGCGCGGCGCGGGAGTGGACCTTGACGATGAGGTCAATGTGGCCGTGGAGGCCACGGGCCTGGTGGAGGAAGCGCCGGACGGCGTCCTTTACCTTGCCGTCCGCGGCTACAAAGCCCTGGAAGACGCCGCCGGCGAGGACTCGGCCTGGGGCGACGACTAGCGGCTCCCGGCGCGCCTGCTCCGCGCCGCATCCGGCCGCTCGCATCGGCTTCGCGATAGCGGCCCCGCTCCGCGCACGCTTTCCTTCTTGCGCGCATTTACGCAAGGACAGGCTTGCGGCGTGCGCGCCCTGCCTTTCCGCCATGGGCGGCCGCCTCTCCCGTCCAGCACGGGCCCCTCGTCACTGTCCTTAATAAGTAAAGGCCGGAGCGACGCCCATGCGTGGCCCCGGCCCTGTTCCCGGTTTATCCGCTCCCTAATAGCGGTACATCTCGCTCTTGTACGGGCCCTCCACCTTGACGCCGATGTATTCGGCCTGCTCGGGCGTGAGCTTGGTCAGCTTGCCGCCGAGGCGCGCAAGGTGCAGCCGCGCCACCTCCTCGTCCAGCTCCTTGGGCAGGGTGTAGACGCGGTTTTCCAGCTTCTCGGTGGCGAGCTTGATCTGCGCCAGTGTCTGGTTGGTGAAGCTGTTGGACATGACAAAGCTGGCGTGGCCCGTGGCGCAGCCAAGGTTGACGAGCCGCCCCTCGGCCAGCACGATGATGCTGCGGCCGGACTTGAGCGTCCACTTGTCCACCTGGGGCTTGATGTTGATCTTGGTCACGCCCGGGGTGCGCTCGAGGTAGGCCATGTCGATCTCGTTGTCGAAATGGCCGATATTGCAGACGATGGCCTCGTCCTTCATGCCTTCCATGTGGTCGCCGGTGATGACGTGGTAGTTGCCCGTGCAGGTGACAAAGATGTCGCCCTGGGCCAGCGCGTCCTCGACCGTCACCACCTCATAGCCTTCCATGGCGGCCTGGAGCGCGCAGATGGGGTCGATTTCCGTGACGAGCACGCGCGCGCCGAAGCCGCGCATGGACTGGGCGCAGCCCTTGCCCACGTCGCCGTAGCCGCAGACGACCACCACCTTGCCGGCCACCATGATGTCCGTGGCGCGCTTGATGCCGTCAGCCAGGGATTCGCGGCAGCCATAGAGGTTGTCGAACTTGGACTTGGTGACGGAATCGTTCACGTTGATGGCCGGGAAGAGCAGCTTGCCCTCCTTCTCGAGCTGGTAGAGGCGATGCACGCCCGTGGTGGTCTCTTCCGACACCCCCTTGACCACGGCGGCCACCTTCTGCCAGTGGCGCGGTTCCTCCTTGAAGCGCAGGGCGAGGCGATCGAGCACGCACTGCAATTCCTTGTTGTCAGTCTTCTGCTCGAGCAGCGAAGGCTCGTTCTCGGCCTCAACGCCCTTGTGGATAAGCAGGGTGGCGTCGCCGCCGTCATCCACGATGAGATCCGGGCCCGAGCCGTCAGGCCAGGTGAGCGCCATTTCCGTGCACCACCAGTAATCTTCAAGGGTCTCGCCCTTCCAGGCGAACACGGCCGCGAGGCCCATGTCCACCACCGCGGCGGCGGCATGGTCCTGCGTGGAGAAGATGTTGCACGAGGCCCAGCGGATGTCCGCGCCGAGGGCATGAAGGGTCTTGATAAGCATGGCCGTCTGGATGGTCATGTGCAGGGAGCCCGAGAGCTTGAGGCCCTTAAGGGGCTTGGTGGGGCCGTATTTCTTGATGCACTCCATGAGACCGGGCATCTCGCGCTCGGAAAGCTGCATCTCCTTGCGGCCGAAGTCGGCAAGGCTCATGTCCGCAACCTTGTAAGGCAGGGAAAGGTCAAGGGGCTTGGTCATGGTCGTCTCCTTTGGAGGTTGTGTGTACTGGGGAAGTGCATAAGCCTCAGCGGGCCGTGGCCGTCAGCAAAAGGATGGTAAGGCCGCGGCCCACTGGCTCGCGCCTGGGCAGCGCCGGGGCAAACCCCGCGTGTTCCAGGGCCGCGAGCAGGGCATCCTCCTCAAAACCGAGCCAGTGGTCGCCGTAGCGGCTGCGCATGGCCTCGTCGTCGTGGCGGAGAAAGTCCGCCAGGAAGAGCGTGCCGCCGGTCGACATAATGCGCCTCGCCTCGGCAAGGCCCTCGGCCGGGACGGGCAGGTGGTGCAGGACGAGGTTGATGCAGGCGAAATCCGCCTCCTGGTCGCGAAGGGGGAGATGGCTGAGCTCGCCAATGCGCAACGAGACCTTGCCGCGGGCCAGTTCCTCGGGCTGGAAGCGGCGGCGGCAAAGGTCGAGCATTCGCGCCGAGCCATCCACCCCGATGAGCGTGCCCGCCCCCGGAAGCAGCCGCTGGAGCACGGCCCCGGTTCCGCAGCCGAGGTCAACCGCAGTGCCGCACTGCGCGGGGAGCGCCGCGCTGACCGCCCCCGCGAGATCAAGGTCGCCGAGCACCTCCCGGTTGAGCTCGTCCCAGTCCTCGGCAATGGCGTTAAAAAACTGCCGCGTGCGCCGCGCGCGTTCCTCCAGCACCTGTGCGGCAAGGGTGAGGTCGCCGCGCATGGCTTCGTCCTCGGGCACAAAGGGCAACACCGCGCGCAAGAAGGCGAGTTTCGGGCCGCTGGCCGGGGCGGCGTAGAAGACCCAGAGGCCGTCGCGCCGCGAGGAAAGCAGCCCGGCTTCGGCAAGGATCTTGAGATGCCGCGAAACGCGCGACTGCCCCATGCCAAGGATGCGCACAAGCTCGTTGACCGAAAGCTCGTAATGGAGAAGGATATGAACAAGGCGCAGGCGCGTTGCGTCGGAAAGAGCTTTCAGCGGGAGCAGGTCCATGCGGCATCCTTGCATGTGTCGCCACGGCGGGGCGAACGCCCATATCCGGGTGGGCGCATACATATGCGTTTTTCCTGATATGGTCAAGCGCGCGCCCCTTTTCGTGCGCGGACATGTCCGCGGGCAGGATACTGCGCAAGCAAGGGGTCCTTTCTGATGCGCGGCCAGGGACAGGAGGGCCGCAAGCCGAAAAGGCCATATGGCCGACGCGCCTGGCGCGGCCGCGGCAGGGAGGGCGTGGCCGAAGGGACGTGGGCGTTAGGCCCGCCGGGGCCGGGCCGCGGAGAAGAAAGGGCCCCTTGGATGCCGGCGATACAGGCCCCGGCCAAGGACGC
>CAMWTD010000002.1 GCA_947177085.1 uncultured Desulfovibrio sp. | reverse complement strand
GGTTGGCGGCCATATGGATGAGGATCACGGCGCCATCGTCAAGTTTTTTGAGCAACAGGCTGGTGTTGAAGTGGCTAAAAAGGCCTAAAGGAGCTTTCCATGCTGACTGGTCCCATGCTCTTGGTCGTCTTCCTGATTGCCATCCTTATCCTGCTCGTTTCCATCATCCGTTACCACCTCAACCCCTTCCTCGCGCTGCTCATCACCTCCATCGTCACCGCCTTTCTGGTGGGGATGCCCATCGGCAAGATCTCGTCGACCTTGTCGTCGGGCTTCGGCGGCACGCTGGCGGGCATTGGCATCGTCATCGGCCTCGGCATCATCTTCGGGCAGATCCTCTCCGAGGCCGGGGCGACCACAGCCATCGCCGACGGCCTGCTCAAGCGCACCGGCGTAAAACACGCGGCCCTGGCGGTGACGGCGGCGGGCTTCCTCATTTCCATCCCGGTGTACATGGATGCGGCCTTCGTCATCATGATGCCCATTGTGAAATATGTGGCGGACGTGACCAACCGCAGCCTGAAAATCTTTGTCTGCGCTCTCGGCGTCGGCACTATCGTCGGCCATGCGCTGGTCATCCCCACCCCGGGGCCGCTGGTCGTTGCCAACAACATGAGCGCCAACGTGGCGGCCTTCATCCTCTACTCGCTTATCGCGGGCGCCGCGGCCATCGTTGTGGGCGGCTGGCTCTATGGCAAGGTGTTTGAAGGCGACAAGCCGGAGGATATCGCCGACGCCCCCAATGACAACCCCATCGACGACTTCAAGGGGCCCTCATTCGGCCTTTCCCTGTTCTGCCTGACCTTCCCCATCCTGCTCATCCTCATCGCCAATATCCTGCTGGTCTCGCTGGAAAAGGATTCCCTCGCGCACGGCATCTTCACGTTTGTTGGCGACAAGAACCTGGCCCTGCTCTTCGGCGTCATCGCCGCCTATTACCTGCTGCGCAAGCACGTCTCCAAGCCTTTCACGCAGATCATCATTGAGGCGGCCGATTCCTCCGGCCTTATCCTGCTCATTACGGGCGCCGGCGGCGCTTTCGGCAGCATCATCAATGCCAGCGGCATCGGCCAGTACCTCGTGGACTCCATGAGCGACCTCAATATCCCCATCGTGGTGCTGGGCTTTGTGCTGAGCGCGGTGCTGCGCCTTTCGCAGGGTTCCACCACGGTGGCGCTGGTCACCACCTCGTCCATTCTGGGGCCGTCCATTGCCGGGACGGGCGCTTCGCCCGTGCTGGTGGGCCTTGCTATCTGCGCAGGCGGCATCGGCCTCTCCATGCCCAATGACTCGGGCTTCTGGGTGCTGTCGCGCTTCAGCGGCCTGAGCGTGCAGGATACCCTCAAGACCTGGACGGCCGGCGGCACGATTGCCGGCTTTACGGCGTTTATCATCATCCTGCTGCTGCACGCGCTGTATTCCAGCATCGGCCTGCCGCTCCTGTGAGGACTAGAAAAATGGCACATCTCCACGCATCACGACTGGACGCCTACCCGCCCCATGACGAAGCGGCGCTGGACAAGCTGCTGCGGGCGGAAATCGAGGCCAATCCGCACAAGATCATCGTCCTGGACGACGACCCCACCGGCGTGCAGACCGTGCACGACATCTCCGTCTATACGGACTGGAGCGCGGACAGCATTGCCCGGGGTTTCGACGAGGACGCCAAGGTTTTCTATATCCTCACCAATTCCCGCGGCCTTACGGCCGAGGAAAGCGCCCGCATCCACAAGGACATCGCCAGGCTCGTGATTGAGACGGGCAAGCGGAAACAACGCCCGTGGCTTATCATGAGCCGCTCGGACTCCACCTTGCGCGGCCACTATCCGATGGAGACCGAAATCCTCGCGGAAAGCATCGGATCGGCCGGGGGCTCGGTGGACGGCGAAATCATCTGTCCCTTTTTCAAGGAGGGCGGCCGCTTCACCATAGACGACACGCACTATGTGCGCTATGGCGATGACCTTGTGCCCGCAGGCGAAACGGAATTCGCCAAGGACAAGACCTTCGGCTACACGAAATCCAATCTTTGCGAATATGTGGAGGAAAAGACAGGCGGAAGGCACAAGGCCTGCGATGTCATCACCATCAGCCTGGAGGATTTGCGGCAGCACAATTTTGACAAGATAGAACAGTTGCTGCTTTCCGCGCACGACTTCCAGAAGATCGTCGTCAATGCGGTGGACTATGGCGACATCAAGGCATTTTGCATCCCGCTCTACCGGGCCATAGGCAAGGGGCGCAACTTCGTCTTCAGGACGGCGGCGGGCCTTGTGAAAGAGCTCGGCGGCATTACGACCATCCCGCTCCTCAGCCGCGAGCAGATGCTCGGCGAGGAGAGCGACAAGGGCGGCATGATCGTCGTCGGTTCCCACACCGCCAAGACCACCGCCCAGCTCAAGAAGCTGCTGGAGCTCCCCAATGTGCAGGGCATAGAATTCGATTCCGACCTTGTGCTCCAGGGCGACGCGGCCCTTGCCGGCGAGGTGGACAGGGTGGTCGCCGAGGCGGAAAAACTGATTGCCCGGGGCATTACACCCGTCTGCTATACCAAGCGGCAACTCCTGAGCCTGCCCGATGACACCAAGGAGGACGCCCTGCGCAGGTCGGTGAAAATTTCCGATGCTGTGCAGAGCCTTGTAGGCCAGCTCGGCATAAAGCCGGCATTTGTCATCGCCAAGGGCGGCATCACGTCGAGCGATGTGGGGGTGAAGGCCCTCAGGACCAGGCGCGCCAATGTGCTGGGGCAGGTGCGCCCCGGCATCCCCGTCTGGCAGACGGATGAAAACAGCAAGTTTCCGGGCATCCCCTATGTGATATTCCCCGGCAATGTGGGCGAGGAGGAAACCCTGCGGGAAACCGTGGAGATATTGACCGGGAAAAACTGATTTTTCCCGCCGCGGCAACCGCCATTTGACGGATACGGCAAAACATTCTGCACGGCCGCGCACGCGTCTCTGAACTCCAGGACCCTGCGCGGCCGCTTCATAACTTGAGACCCAAAGGAAAGCAGCATGAAATTTTCATTTCTTGGCGTCGGCAATATGGGCGAACCGCTTGCCATGAACCTGCTCAAGGCAGGCGAGGAATTGCGGGTCTATACCCGGCGCGCGGACTGCGCCGGTCGCTTTCGCGCGGCCGGCGCGACAGTGGTCGGGGAGCAGGCGGAGCTCGCGGATTGTGACGTCCTCTGCACCTGCCTGCCCCAGCCGGAGCAGATATTGGCCGCCGTCATGGGCGAGTCCGGCCTGTACAGGCGGATGCGGCCCGGGGACATCCACCTGGAATTCAGCACCATAGACCCCGCGACGGCGCATACGATGGCGGATGCTGCCCGGGCCTGCGATCTGGAATATATCCAGGCCACGGTGAGCAAAACCCCGGCCATCGCCGCGGAAGGACACGCCCCGCTCTTTCTGGGCGGCTCGGCAAAAGCCATTGAAAAGCTGTGGCCAGTGCTGAAAAAAATCGCCATTCCCTATGACCTGAAAACCGTGGACGCCGCCTGCGCCGTGAAGCTGGTGAGCAATCTTATCGGCATGACCAATGTGGCGCTGGTGGCCGAGGGCCTCAGAATCGGGCAGGCCGCGGGCGTGGATGGTGAAAAGCTGCTGGAGCTCCTGCTGGATACGGGCTGCGCCAGCTTCCAGATGAAAACGCGCGGCCCGTGGATGCTTGCGGACGACTACAAGGCGCGCTTCAGCATCGATATCGCGGCCAAGGACCTGCGCCTTGGCTGCGCCATGGCCAGGGAACTGGGCTATGAACCCAAATTGATGGAGCAGGGCCTGAAATATCTGGAGATGGGCCATGCGCGTGGCATCGGCGAGGAGGATGTGTGCGCGTTGTACAAGCTGATCCACAAGGAGTAGCGGGGAAATGCCCTACGACAGCGACATGCAGATCACGCCCAGGGTCAGGAGCGCCACGCCCAGCCCCTGGGCGCGGCTGAGGCGCTGCCCGAAAAACAGCCTGCCGAGAAGCAGGGTTCCGAAGATGCCGAAAACGCACCAGAGCGCATAGGCCACGGCCAGCGGGATGACCAGAACGGAGTGGCGCAAGCAGAAGAAGGAGAGAAAGATGGCCGCAATGGAGGAAGCCGCCCAGCCAAGCCTCCTGAAGCCGTGGGAGCGCACCAGCGAATAGATGGCCCCCATGTCGGTCGCCACCGCGCCGAGCAGCCACAGAAAGGCCACGAGGCTCTCACGCTCAATGAACGCGGTCATGGGAAGCCTCCGAGGGGAACGTCTCCGGCGCGGAAGTGTCCAGGGCGGAAGTTTCTGGGGCGCATGACTCCGGGGCCAGGGATGCGGGCGTCCGGACCGTGTGGCCGCGCTGCCTCGTCTTGCCCAGGTTGATGGCGACCATGCCCGCCGTCACCAGCGCAAGGCCCGCGAGCTTGAGCGGCGGCATGGCCTCGGCGAAAAGCAGCCAGCTCAAGAGCGAAATGCCCGCGAGCCCCACGCCGGACCATACGGCATAGGCGAGGCCCACCGGGATGGTCTCCATGGCGCGGGAGGCGAAGAAATAGGAAATGACGATGCCCACGGTGGCCGAGGCGAGGCTCCATCCCGGGTGGGAGGCGGCAAGGGCCCGCATCCCCGTCGTGCCGGAGACCTCAAAGACGATGCCGATGAAGAGGAGCAGCCAGGCCGCGCCCATGTCAGTGCCGCACCACGGCCACGGGAAGGCCCGCGGCTTCAAAAAGGGCCTTGGCCTGTTCCAGAAACTCCGCGGGCACGGCCGCGGCCTCGTCCAGGCTGTAGCTTTCGCCCAGTTGCGTATATTTGTGGACGCCCAGCTTATGATAGGGCAAAAGGTCCACGCCCCGGAATCCCGGCGCGTCGCGCCAGGCCTGCAGAAAGCCCGCGCGGGCGCGCATTTCCTCAAGGTCCGCGTTGCAGCCGCTGATAAGCGGCATCCGCACGCGCACCTGCGCGCCCGAGGCGAGCAGGCTTTTCAGGTTCTCAAGGATGACGGTGTTGTCCCGCCCGGTGAGCTCCTTGTGGCGGCCGCTGTCCATATGCTTGATGTCATAGAGGAAAAGGTCTGCCAGCGGGGCCACGCGGGCCACAGTGTCAGCCGGGACGTGGCCGCAGGTCTCCACGGCCGTGGAGATGCCCTCGGCCTTGGCCTTTGTGAGCAGCGCCACGGCCGCCTCGGGCTGGGCCAGCGGCTCGCCGCCGCCGAGGGTGAGGCCGCCCCCGGAAGTCTGGTAAAAGACGCGGTCTTCCAGCACCACGGCCATGATCTCGTCGATGGACATGCGCCGCCCGGAAAGCGCCAGCGCCCGCTCAGGGCAGGCATTGGCGCAGGCCCCGCAGCCCTCGCAACGCCCTTCGCCCGCCTCCTCCCGGAATTCGTGCCGGGGGGGCGAGCCGGCGATGGCGTGCAGCCCCTGGGCGCAGGCGGCCACGCAGCGGCCGCAGTGGGCGCAAAAGCCCGCGTTCCACATGATGCGGCTGCGCGCTTCCTTGCCCTCGGGATTGGAGCACCAGAGGCAGCGCAAGGGACAGCCCTGGAAAAACACAAGGGTGCGTATTCCAGGGCCGTCGTAGATGCTGTATTTCTGGATATTGAAGATGCGCGCGTCCATGCCGGGCTTGGCCCCGCCTAGAAGTCGGCCAGCATGGTGCGGCTGATGATCTCGTTCTGCACGTCCTCGCAGAGTTCCACGAAAAAGGCGGAATAGCCGGCCACACGCACCACGAGGTCGCGGTAGTCCTGCGGGTTTTTCTGCGCCTCCAGGAGCGTGTCGTTGGTGAGGTAGTTGAACTGCATCTCGCCGTTGCCGAACACGCTGGCCGCGCGGATGAGCGCGATAAGGCTTGCGCGGCCCTCGGGCGTTTCCAGAAGCCCGCTCATGAGCTTGAAATTGTGCACCTGCCCGATGTTCATGCTTTCGCAGGGCAGCTTGGAAACGCTCTTGATGATGGCCGTGGGGCCCTTCACGTCCGCCCCCTGCGTTGGGCTGATGCCGTCGGAAAGCGGCTTCCAGGCGCGGCGGCCATTGGCCGAGGCCCCGGTCATCATCCCAAAGGGCGTATTGTTGGAGATGGAAAGCGTGCCGTGGCTCAGGGTGGAATAGAGCGTGCGGATCTTCCTGTGCTCGGCCTCGGTGAAGGCGATGATATCCGCGGCGATGGCGTCGGCATAGTCGTCGTCGTTGCCGTACTTGGGCGCGTCCAGGCAGTCGCGCCGGAGCTCGGGATAGCCCTCGAAGTCGGCCTTGAGCGCGGCGTTGAGCTCCTCAAGGGTGTACTTTTTTTCGTCATAGACGAGCTTCTTGATGGCCGCCATGGAGTCCGCATAGGTGGCGAGCCCGCTCCACACCACGCCGGGCCCAAAATTGTACATGGCCCCGCCGGCCGAAACGTCGCGTCCGTTTTCCATGCAGCCCTCGTACATGAGCGACATGAGCGGCTTGGGCGCGAGCTCGCGGTGCACCCGCTGCGAGATAACCGTGGCCGTGCCCGTGAGGCGCGTGATGTGGCGGATCTGTTCCTTCACCGCGGCCTCGAACTTCTCATAGCTGTCGAACTGCGCAAGGTCGCCCAAATCCGGGCAGACGCGCTTGCCGTACCAGAGCGGCACGCCGTGGTTGAGCACGAGCTCGATGGCGATGGGCCACTGGGTATAGGCCGTGGAAGTCCACTGATAAAGGCGGCCGGCCTTCTGCGGCTCCACGCAGCCCATGAGGCAGTAATCGCGCGCGTCCTCCACGGAAACGCCCTTGGCGAGCATCATCTTGATGTGGGTGTCGTCAAAATGCACGGCCGGGAAGCCCATGCCGGCGCGCACAACGTCCACGATCTTTTCCATATAGGCCTGGGGGGAACCGTTATGCACGCGCGTTGCCAGCGATGGCTGGTAGATGCGCACATGGCGCACCGCATCCATGAGCAGATAGGTGAGCTCGTTGGTGGCGTCCTGCCCCTCGCGGGTGAGGCCGCCCACGCACATGTTGACGAAAGGCTGGTAGCCCGCGAAAAACTTGGAGCTGCCCTCCGAGGTGATCCACATCATCTCGCTCATCTTGATGAGCATGCAGCCCGCAAGGTCAAAGGCCTCGTAGGGGGTGAGGCGTCCGGCCTCGATGTCCGCCTTGTAGAAGGGATACATGTACTGATCCACGCGGCCGATGGACATGCCGGTCTGGTTCTCCTCCACCACCAGGAGGGACTCGATGGTCCACACCGCCTGGATGGCCTCATGGAAGGTCTCGGGCGCGTGCGCGGGCACGCGGGCGTTCACCCGCGCGATTTCCTCGAGCTCCGCCTTGCGCGCCGGGTCCGCCTCCTGGGCGGCCAGGGCCGCGGCGTGTTCCGAGAGCCTCTTGGCGTAGATCATCACGCCCTCGGCGGTCTCGATGACGGACTTGTAGAAATAGATCTTGTCGAGGTGCTCCGGGTCGGCGTAGTCGAGCCCGGCAAGATGCGCGCGGGCCTCGGCCTGGATGTCGAGCATCCCCTTTTTCATGAGGATGACGTCATAGCCGGGATTGGAGTCGCCCCCGCCGTTGAGCGCGTGGTACGAGCAGTCCGAAACGAAGGATTCGCCCGAAAGTTCCCAGAGGCCCGCCTCGCGATACTGCGCCTCGCAGTATTCGTCCACGGACTTGCCCTGCCAGTAGGGGAAGATCTCCTCGCGAAGGATCTTCTTGTCCTCCTCGCTTATCTGGAAGGGGTCCTGCGGGCGCGTGGCGATGGTGTCGAGCTCGTCCCTGAGCCAGCGCCAGGAAATGTCCGGCGAAAAGGCCCCGGCGCGGGGCGCGCCGTTGGGCGCGCCCACGATGAGCTCATGGTCCTGAATGACGAGCGGCGCTGTTTCGCAACAGCGGCGGAAGGCCAGCGCGCGCAGGAGGATGCGGGGCAGGCCCGGGTTTTCGCGGTCTATCTCGGTGATGGCCCGCGCCCGGTGGATGGTGATTGCCGGGACTTGCCTCAGATAGTTCATCTTGAGCAGCTTGTGCCGCCGCGTGGGGCCGTCGGGCACGGCATAGGGGCGCGTCTCTCGCGTTTCGTCAAGCTGTTGGGCCATGGTCCCCTCCTTCTTTCCTCCGGCTGCTACTTCAGCAACGCGCGATAGGCCGCCGCGTCGGGCAGCGCCCTGGCGGCGGCCGGGTCGTCGGCCTTGATGCGCACGATCCAGCCCTTGCCGTAGCAATCGGCATTGACAAGCTCGGGCGCGTCCTCAAGCTCTTCGTTCACTTCCACGATTTCCCCGGCCACGGGCATGAAGAGGGCGTTCACCGCCTTCACGGACTCGATGGAGCCGAATTCGTCATGGGCGTCCAGGCGGCGGCCCACTTCCGGGAGGTCCACATAGGCCACTTCGCCGAGCTGGTCCTGGGCATAATCGCTGATGCCCGCCACAAGGGTGTCGCCGTCCTGGCGCACCCAGACATGCTCGTCGGTGTAGTTCAAATCCTCGGGCAAAATCACCGTTTCCGCGCTTTTCATGCCTTTGCTCCGTCATGCTTGGCCAGCGCCGCAGTAAGGGCGCGGGATGTTTCAAAAAAGCCTTCCGCCAGCGTGGGATGGGCGTGGATGGTGGCCGCCAGTTCCCGCGCGGTGATGCCCTGTTTTATGGCAAGCGTGGCCTCGGCCACAAGGTCCGAGGCGTGGGCTCCCATGACATGCGCGCCCAGGATGCGGCCGTCGTCGGCATTGGCGACGAGCTTGAAAAAGCCCGGCAATTCGCCCATGGCCTGCGCCTTGCCGAGTTCGCGCATCTGGGTCACGGCACATTCCACATGGGGGTACGCCTCCCTGGCCTGCCGTTCGGAAAGGCCCACGCAGCCGATCTCCGGCTCCGTGAAGATGGCCGAGGGCACGGCCGCATAGTCCATGACGCCGCTCCCGCCGCAAAGTCCGTCGATGACGGTGAGGCCCTCCACGGCCGCCACATGCGCGAGCATGACGCGGCTGGGGCCGAGCACGTCGCCGATGGCGTAGACGCCGGGCACATTGGTGCGCAGGCTGTCGTCCGTCACTATCCAGCCGCGCTTGTCCACGGCAATACCCGCGCGCCCGAGGCCAAGGCCCTCCGTGGCCGGGGCGCGGCCCACGGTGACAAAGACCATGTCGGCTTCCACTTCCGTTTCCGCCTTGAGAGCGGCCCGGGGCTCCACGAAGGGCGACGGCGCGAGCGTGCAGCGCACCGCGCCGCCTTCCACGCGGCACGCCCCCACAGTGGCCCCGGTGAACATCTTCACCTTGCGCTTGCGCAGCTCGCGCGCGAGCAGCGCGCTCACTTCGGCGTCCACCGAGGGCATGGGCAGGAGGCGGTCCTGCCCTTCCACGATGGCGACTTCGCTGCCATAGGTGCGGAAGATGCACGCAAGCTCGCAGCCGATGACGCCGCCGCCCACGATGAGCAGGCGTTTCGGCACGCTTTCGAGGTCCAGCGCGTCATTGCTGTCGAGGATATGCGTATGGTCAAAGGCGAGCCCGGGGAGCTCCAGAATGCGCGAGCCCGTGGCGAGGATGACGGCGTCCCCCTCCAGGGCTTCCTCCCCATCCCGCGTGCGCACGCGCACGCGGCCCGGGGCCGTAAGCTCCGCATGACCGCGGACGAGGCGCACGCCAAGGCGGCCGCAGGTTTTTTCCAGGCCCCCGGTGAGCACGCTGATGACCGAATTTTTGCGCTTCTGGGCGGCCACTGGGTCAATGGCCGGGTCGCAGCAGCCCAGGACGCCGAACTCGGCCATCCGCCGGGCCAGCGCCAGGGCGTCCGCGCCCGCGCGCAAGGTCTTGGTGGGGATGCACCCGTGGTTGAGGCAAGTGCCCCCCAGGGCCGCCGCCTCCACGAGCATGGCCTCCATGCCCCGCGCCGCGGCCTCAAAAGCCGCGGTATAGCCCCCCGGGCCCCCGCCGATGATGATGACTCGCATTGTGGCTTCCGTCCTCTGTGGTTGTGGGGCCGCGCCGGGGCCCTAGTCGTCCGGGCATTCCAGCTCGAGATTATAGGTGACGGGGAAGGCCGCCTCAAGGCTTGCGGAGATGAGGCAGCCGTGACGCATCACCTTGCTCACGCGCTCGAAGATGTCCTCATAGTCGGCGTCCATGTGAACGGTCACGTCCAGGATGATGCCGAGGATGCGGCCCTGCCCCTTGTCGTTGCTGCCCGCCTGGACCGTGGCCCTGGCGGTGATGGAGTCATATTTCGCGCCGCGCGTGTCCAGTGCCTTGTCGAGCGCGGCCACATAGCAGTAGAGCACCGATGCGCCGAGGAGCTTCTTGGCCGAGCCCGTGCGCTCGTCCTCGGAGAGCGCGTTGTTGTCCACATGGATGGCGCCCAGGGCGGCGCTCTCGAAATCAAGGTCAATGGCCGGGCCCTTCCGCACGAGAGAGACTGAAATTTCCTGCGACATGCGCGCCTCCTGGATTGCTTGCAGGCGATGGGTGTTGCTGGCAATAAAGCAGGAAACATGCCAAAGGCCCGGTCCCGCAACGCCGGGGGTAAAGCGCGCCCCGAGCGCCTGCTTCTGGCACGGATTGTGAAGTACCCCACAAAGAAAGGCGCGGCAACGCGCAAAAGGCGACAATTTTGTCGCAACTGACGACAGCACCGTCATGGACAAGGCAGGCGGATGATGACCCCACTCCAGACAGCCAGGGACAACGCGCGCGTCATCTCAAGGCTCGAGAAGCTGCTTAACCGGCTGCCGGCCCTTGTCTACCGCTGCCGCATCGTGGGGGGGCAGCAATATGTGCTGGAATATGCCAGCAAGGGCAGCATCGACCTTTTGGGCATGACGCCCGAGAGCCTTGTGGAGGCCCAGGTCAACACCATCGAGCGCATGACCCACCCGGCGGATCTCAAGCGCCTGCAGCAGGTGGAGCATGACAGTATTGTCGCGCACCGGCCCTGGCAGATCATCTACCGCGTCCAGTTGCCCGGCGGCCACATCAAGTGGGTGTGGGACCAGGGCGAGGCCATCTATGGCGAGGACGGCACGCCGCTCTATCTCGAAGGCCTGATGATGGACGTGAGCGAGCAGAAGTTTCAGGAGATCGCCCTGCAGGACGAGAACCGCCAACTGCGCCTCAGCATGGAAAATTCCCAGGGCCTCGGGCCGCTCGTGGGCAAGAGCGAGGCCATGCGCCGGGTCTACAGCCTCATCCTCAAGGCCGCGGAAACGGACGCGAGCGTCATCATCTATGGCGAGACGGGCAGCGGCAAGGACATGGTGGCCCGCGCCATCCACAATTACAGCGGCCGCAAGGGGGCCTATGTGCCCGTGAACTGCGGGGCCATCCCGGAGAACCTGCTGGAAAGCGAGTTTTTCGGCCACACGCGCGGTGCCTTCACCGGGGCGGCGACGGCCAAGGAGGGTTTTGTGGCCGCGGCCGACGGCGGCACGCTCTTCCTCGACGAAATCGGCGAACTGCCCATCAACCTCCAGGTGAAATTCCTGCGCGTGCTGGAATCCAAGAGCTATACGCCCCTCGGCAGCAATGCGCAGAAAACATCGCATTTCCGGCTGGTCGCGGCCACCAACCGCGACCTCGCCGCGCTTGTGCGCGAAAAAAAGACCCGGGCGGATTTCTATTACCGCATCAATGTGCTCTCCATCACGCTGCCCCCCCTGCGCGAGCGCAAGGAGGACATCCCTCTGCTCATCCGCGCCTGGGAGGAGCGCAACGCCATCGACCTTGCGCTGCCGCAGGGGGTGCGGGTGGCCATGTCGCGCTATGACTGGCCGGGCAATGTGCGCGAATTGCACAATTTTCTCGACCGTTACGCCACTTTTGGGAGCTCCGTGACAGAATGCCTCGGCACGCCCGAGGTGGAGATCCCCCCGGTGGAGGACGGCCTCAGCCTTTCGGAAGCCCTGAGCCAAGTGGAACAGGCCATCATTCTGAAAACTCTCGAGAAATGCCGCTGGCATCGGGGGCGCACGGCCGAGGCGCTGGGCATCAACCTGCGCACGCTCCAGCGGCGCATGAAGGCGCTCATGCTCGGCGAGGGACGCGGCGGCAAGTGAGGCAACTTTGAAGTTTTTTAAGGAGGGACGAAAAATGGCAGAAAAGACCGCCATCATCCGTAGGGCGGAACAGGCAGACAGGGCTGCCATGGAAAACATCGCGCAGGCGGCCTATGCCCTCTATGTTCCCAGAATGGACAGGAAACCCTTCCCCATGCTGGACGATTACGGCGCGCATATCGCCGACGGCGCGGCCTTTGTGCTTGTGGACGCAGGGGGCGTCCGGGGCTATATCATCCTTTTGGCCGCCGATGACGGGGCTCTGTTGCTGGACAATGTGGCCATAGACCCTTCGGCCCAGAAATGCGGCTACGGAAGAAAATTGCTGGACTTCGCCGAGGATGTCGCGCGGGAGCGGGGGCTTGGCCGCATCATCCTCTACACCAACGAGGCCATGCGGGAAAACCTCGCCTGGTATCCGAAGATGGGCTATGCCGTCACCGGGCATGTGGAGGAAAAGGGCTATAAAAGGGTCTATTTTGAAAAAAAGATAGATGCGTAAACGCACAATCGTTTAGCGCTTTGCCCTCTACAGGAAAGCCTCCCGAAAGCGGGAGGTTTTCCTGTAGAGGGGCCGGCCCTCATGCACAAGGGCCGGCCTTGGGACAGGGGTGGGGATATCCCGCCATGACGCGGTTACGCGCAGTCGTGCTTGTCCCAGGGTTCGCGATTGTTGCGCTCGATGACGGATTCCATGCGCGCCAGGGCCTCCTGGAGCTTGATGAGCTCGTTGAGCTTGAGGTTCGGGTCTTTCAGCACCTGGTAGATGATGGCCGACTCGCAATCCTCGCCGATGGGAAGATCGGCGATGGTGGCGATGGTGAGCGCGATGTCGCCGGCATCCACCTTGCGGGCCACCTTGCCCGCCTTGCCGTTGATGCCCATGCCGTAGAAGGCCACGCCGTCGTCCGCGGCGACCACCACCACGGTGCGGCGGTTGGCGGCCTCAAGCGCCGCCGCCACCGCGTCGGCCGCGCCTTCCAGCACGGCGAAGGGGGACTTTTCCAGCACGGCCGCCACTTCCGCGCCCGTGGTCTTCACCCCGCCGAGGGCGGCGGCCTTGTCCGCCAGGGCCGCCGTGTCTGCATTGGGCAGCACGGCCGCCTTCTTGTTGAGCTTGTCCAGGGCCTCGCCGCCGTCTGAGAGCTTCATGCCCTTGGCGTTGACCAGGATCGCCTTCTTGTCCGCCATGTGAGTACTCCTTCAACTCTCCCCGGTGGGGGAGGAAACGTCATGCAGTAACTTGCCGGCCGCCCTACTTCACGAGGTCAGGGTCGTCCATGATCTGGTAGATGACCGCGCCCTCCACGTCCGCGGGCACGGGGCCCCCGGTCATGTAGCAGAGGGTGGGCACGATGTCGGCGAGCCAGCGCGGGCGCGGATAGACATAGCCCTTGCGCACGTTGGGCCCGCGGAACATGAGCAGGTTCTTGAGGCTGCCGCAGCCGCTCTCGCCCGTGGGCAGCCCGTAGCCGTGCTCGGCCATGTATTCCGGCTTGAGCACATAAACCACGTCGCCGGCCTGCGCGCCGCCCATGCCGAAGACCTGCGCGTCCTCCCGGCGCACGGCGAGAAGCACGGGGCGCTCGCCGGTTTCGGGGTGGCGGTAGTCGAGGAGCGCGTTGATGATCTCGTCGCGCACCTTCTCATAGTCCTCGGGCTCCACGATGCCGCCGGGATACTTGCCCTTGAGGTTCACATACACAAACATGTAGCGCTGGGGCACGGCCTTGGACTGGCTCACGTCCAGCACGTAGTTGAAGCCCTCGGTCTCCTCATAGATGTCCCAGTAGTTCTCGGACTTCTTGGGCTCATAGGCGCAGAGACCCGCCGCCTTGAGGGCGTGGGCGGTGTTGAGGATGGGCCCGAGCGGCGTCGCGCCGTGGTCGGAGCAGACGCAGACGAGGGTCTCGTCGCCCATGGCCTTCATGAGGTTGCCGAGCAGGCGGTCCTCCACCTCATAGATGTGGCGCTCCATCTTTTCCGCGCGGGCGCGCACCTCCGGGTCCTTGCTGTCGAGATCGCTGAGCCAGCCGTGATAGAACCAGTCGATGGGGTGGGAGTGCATGTAGAAGAGGTCCCAGTCGGGATTGGCCTTGAAGAGCGACTCCACGGTGTTCCAGAGCCAGGCGCTGTGGAATTCCACGAGCTCGCACACGGTGTCGGTGTCGATGATGCCGTGCAGGAAGGCCACGAGGCCGATGTCATTGGCCGTGATCTGCTTGGAGAAGTCGATGTCCTTCGCGGCCTCAGGGGGGGCGATGAAGCCGCTGTCGCCCGCGATGCCGGAGACATAGAGCTTGAAGTCCTCCGCGTCGTCCGAAAGCTCCATGAGCTTGGCGCGGAAGACGCCCTTCACCTTGCGGCCGTCCTCGATGATGGTGAAGTCCGTCTGGACGGGCTCGCTCCATTCCCTGGGCTTGAGGGTGAAGAAAGCCTTGGCGAAGTCCTTCTCCGGGGCCACGGTGATGCGGTCATAGCCGTCGTCGCCGCTCTGCCAGGCGAGCACATGCCAGACCTGGTCCTCAACGGGCTCCACGCCTTCCTTGAAGTGCATGGTGACGGTCATTTCCAGCGGCTCGTCCGTGTCGGGCAGGTTCTTCCAGCCCTCGGCGTCCTCAAATTCACCCTGCACGCCCATGGGATAGAAGTCGGTGGAGATGACGCTCTCGGAACCGAGGAATTCCTTGTGCTCGTTGCCGTGGAGGGGCCAGCGGGTCTCGGCCGGGGACAGGCCCTGGCCCATGACCATGACGCCGTGCTTCATGTGCGAGGGCCACGCCATGGGATAGTTGACCACGAGGCACTTCTTTCCCGCCTTGTCCCAGCAGTCCCAGATGGTCTCGGCGGTGACGATGTCCGAGCCGAAGGCCTGGGAGGTGAACTTGTAGTCCAGCGACTGGCCTTCGTGATAGTAGTAGTAGTCTTCCACGCCATGCGTGCGCGGGTAGGCGCCCGTGCAGATGGTGGCCCAGGAGGGCGGCGTGACCGTGGGCAGGTTGTAGCCCTCGGGGATGAAGCTGCCCTCCTGCATGAAGCGGCGGAAATTGTCGAGGCCGCCTTCATCCAGCATTTTCAGAAGGCGCTTCGGGATCAGACAGTCATAGCCGATGAGGGCCGCGCGTTTGGCTTTGGGGGCCATGGGAACTCCTTCTCCTGTGGTTGGTGCATGGGGAGCCAGAGAGACGTTGTCCGCCTATTCCAAAAACCATGCCAGCCGCAATGTCCAGCGCGGCCCCGCGCGCCCCGGCGCGACATCGCAGCCGTCCGCGCCGGCTTGTGCAAAAAGTGACAAAAGTGTCGCACACCTGCGCCCCGTATGCTCCCCCGGGGATATTTGCGGCGTGGAAACGCTGTTTCCGGCAATGCGCAAAAACTGTCGCAAGAGGCGACACAAATGTCGCTTCGGGAGCGGACGCTTTCCCCTCCGCTCCGCGTCCCGCAAGGCGCTCCCCGGATTGTGAACCTTGGCACACGATTCGCAGAACATGGCCAACCACCGAAGCAAGGAGGGCACATGTCCAGCGACTCGCCTACCGCCCAGCAGTCCTACAGCCTGCGGCCGGAATGGGGCATCCTCATCCCCACCATCATCGTCATCCTGCTTATCAGTCTGCCCGCGGTCATCATCCCGAAGGCGTCCGAAGACTTCTTCACCGCCATCTATCATCCGCTGGCCTTCAATTTCGGCACGCTCTACCTGTGGATTACGGTGGGCCTCATCGTGATGTGCTTCTATTACGCGCTCAGCCGCTGGGGCTCCATCAAGTTCGGCCGCAAGGACGAGAAGCCGGAATTCAGCCTCATAAGCTGGACGGCCATGATCTTCTGCTCGGCCGTGGGCGGGGCCATTATGTTCTGGGCCATCACCGAGCCCCTCTGGGACATCCTCCAGCCGCCGCAGTATGCCCAGAGCATGAGCGTGGAGGCCTATGACTGGGCGCTCGCCTACCTGCTCATGCACTGGGGGCCCAATGCGTGGTGTACCTACCTCATCACCTCGCTTCCCATCGCCTACATGCTCTATATCCGCAAGGCCCCCTTCCTGCGCATCAGCACCGCCACTGAGCCCATCATCGGCAAGGGGCAGGCCAACGGCATCTTCGGGCGCGCGCTCGACGTATTCTTCCTCCTCGGACTCATGTTCTGCACGGCCGTGACCATGTGCATCTCGCTGCCCACCGTGGCCTTTGCCCTGCAAAGCGTCTTCGGCACGGACGCGGGGCTGGGCTCGCAGACCGTCATCCTCGTGATAAGCGGCCTCATTGCGGGCTATACCGTCTACAAGGGGCTCGACCGGGGCATTAAGTGGCTCTCCAATTTCAATATCGCGCTGGCCCTTGTGCTCGCCCTGTATTGCTTCATCTGCGGCCCCACGGTGCAGCTCTTCAACATCTTCACCAACGGCTTCGGCAAGTGGCTCGGCAACTATCCCAACATGGTCTTCTGGACGGACCCGTGGATGGGCGGAACCTTCCCGCGTGACTGGACCATCTTCTACGCCCTCTTCTGGGCGGGCTTCGGGCCCTTCATGGGCCTCTTCATCGCGCGCATCTCGCGCGGGCGCACCGTGCGCGAGATCATCGTCTGGGGGACCATCGGCACGGTGGCCGGGGCCTGCTGCATCCATGGCATCTTCGGCTCCTATTCGCTCTATGTGCAGCGCAACGGCATCCTGGACGTGGTTTCCATCCTCCAGGCCAAGGGCGGCGCGGCGGCGATGATCGCCGTGCTCGAGACCCTGCCGCTCAAGGACGTGGTGCTCGTGGCCTATGCCCTGCTCTCCACCATCTTCCTCGCTACCACGGTCAACGCCGGCTCCTACATCTGCGCCAGCACCGCCACCTACCGCCTGCCGCCCGACGCGGAACCCAACAAGTGGCATCGCACCTTCTGGTGCTTCGCCCTCTGCCTGCTGGCCCTCGGGCTCGTGAGCATGGGCGGCCTCGGGGTCGCCAAGATGTTCGGCAACTTCTCGGGCGCGCTCATGATCCTGCCCATCCTGCTCGTGACGGCCTGCTGGCTCAAGATCCTGCGGGAGGAAGGCGGCTACGCGCTCAAGTATTGCGCGGAGCCCCTGCCCCAGGACGAGGTTGACGGGGACCATGTGCCACCGTATTTTCTCGACATGGGGAGCCCCACCGCGCCGACGGACGGCGGGGCCGCGTAACCGGCGGGGGGATTGCCGGAAACGCGGACGGGGCCGCCACCCCGAACCGGGAAAAGGGGCGGCCGTTCTGGAGGAAACTTCAATCATTGGGGGAATGATGAAAAAGACGGCAGCGCTCTTGCTGGCCCTGGCGGCGGGGCTCTTCCTGGCCCAGGACAGCCAGGCCATCGACTTCAGCGTCAAGGGCAAATGGAACATGGGCTTCGGCGTGGCCGACCCGTACCTGACCAAGCACCACAAGGATGCCAGCGGCCGCAAGAGCAAGACCAACACGCAGGACACCTTCGCCGCGAGGCAGCGCCTTTTCCTGCAACTGGACGCCACGGCGAGCGAGGAGCTTTCCGGCACGGTGCAGTTCTTCATCGGGCCCCAGAAATGGGGCTTCGCGGGCCAGGGCGGCGCGCTCGGCGCGGACGGCAAGATGGTCAAGCTGCGCCAGGCCTATATCGACTGGGCCATGCCCAACACGAGCATCCGCACGCGCATGGGCCTGCAGAACTTCGCGCTGCCCTACGCGGCGGGGGGCTCCGCGGTCTTTGACCTGCGCGGCGCGGCCATCAACACCCATGTGGACCTGACCGAGAATGTCGGCCTCACCGCCATGTGGTTCCGTCCCTTCAACGACAACTACGACGCCAGCCTCGAAGAATACCGCGACGGGTCCGATCCCTCGAACTACCTCGACAACATGGACCTGTTCACCCTGAGCGTGCCCCTGAACTTTGACGGCGTCTCCATCACGCCCTGGGCCATGTACGGGATGCAGGGCCGCAACGCGGGCCGTTTCCCCGACTATCGGAACAACGAACTCGCCGACGGCGCGCCGGCCATCACCCTCACTCCCTTCCTCAACGCCCAGAGCGGCCACGGCGGCCTTAACGTGGTCAGCTACGGCGGCACGTCCAAGACCTATGGCAGCATGTTCTGGGCGGGGCTGCCCATCAAGGTCACTCTGGCGGAGCCCTGGAACTTCGAGCTCGACCTCAACTACGGCTTCGTCGAGGCCATGGGCCGCTATGACGTCATGGTGCGCAACAACCCGGACGACATCCGCCGCGGCTCCACCCAGCGGCAGGGCTGGCTCGCCAAGGCCCTTGTGGAATACAAGATGGACTGGGGCGTGCCCGGCATTTTCGGCTGGTACGCCTCGGGCGACGACGGCAATGTGAAGAACGGCTCCGAGCGGATGCCCTCGGTGTGCCCCTACACCTTCATGACCTCCTTCATGGGCGACGGCAACCTGGGCTGGGGCCCCTCCGCCGACTACCTTGACCTCAATGTCTCCATGGCGGGAACCTGGGGCGTGGGCCTCCAGCTCCGCGACATGAGCTTCATCGAGGACCTCACCCATACCTTCCGCGTGGCCTGGTGGGGCGGAACCAACTCTCCCTCCATGGTCAAGTACATGAACAACGCCTACGCCTGGGAGAGCACCAGCAACCTCTTTGACGGCCCCTATCTCACCACCAACGACGGCCTTCTGGAATTCAACCTCGTCAATGTCTACAAGGTGTACGAGAACTTCGACATCAACCTGGAGCTGGGCTATATCGCCAACTTCATGGACAATGACACCTGGAAGAAGGATTACCGCGACTGGGGCTCCTACGAAAAGCAGGACGCCTGGAAGGCGCAGGTGATCTTCACCTACCAGTTCTAGGCGGTCTTTCGAGCACATGGAAAGGGCGGTCCCCGGGGCCGCCCTTTTTCATGGGGCGTCCGGGAAAGCCAGGGGATATTCCGGGCTGGGCTCCGGGAAAATCCTTGCCTTGTGAAATAAAGCGCATTAAGATGGGGCCGCTTTTGGAAAACTGGGCCCAAAAACTGTTTGCCCAAAAACTGTTTGCCCAAAAACTGTTTGAGTGACCACTCAATTAGCGCGGTCATAAGCAGAAACACCTCCCGGGAGGGCATATGCGGGAAATACCGGCTGAAGAAATAACTGCGGCGGTGGCAAGGCTCGCTGTTGAAGCCTGCTGCGACCTGCCGAAGGAGATGGTGGCGGCGCTTGAGAAGGCCAAGGCCGGCGAGCCCTCCCCGGTGGGGCGCGACATCCTTGGCCAGTTGCTGGAAAATGCGGAAATCGCCCGGCGGGAGCAGGCGCCCATCTGCCAGGACACCGGCCTTGCCGTCGTGTTCGCGGACATCGGCCAGGATGTGCACATCACGGGCGGCGATTTCGAGGAAGCCGTCAACAAGGGCATCCACCAGGGCTATGTGGATGGTTTCCTCCGCAAGTCCAGCGTGGAGGAGCCACTCTTCGAGCGCCGGAACACCAAGGACAACACGCCCGCCATCATCCACACCCGCATCGTGCCCGGCGACAGGATCCGCCTGCGGCTCGCCCCCAAGGGCGCGGGCTCGGAAAACAAGAGCGTTCTTAAGATGCTCGTGCCCGCGGACGGCATCGAGGGCGTGCGCAAGGTCATCCTTGACGCGATAAAGACCGCGGGGCCCAATTCCTGTCCGCCCATGGTGGTGGGCGTGGGCCTTGGCGGCAACATGGAGCTCGCCTGTTTGTGCGCCAAGCGCGCGGCCGCCCGGGACATCGGCACGCGCAATCCCGACGCCCGCTATGCGGCCTTCGAGGATGAGCTGCTCACGCTCATCAACAAGACCGGCATCGGCCCGCAGGGCCTCGGCGGCGAAACCACGGCGGTGGCCGTGCATGTGGAGTGGGCTCCAACGCACATCGCTTCCCTGCCGGTGGCCGTGAACATCAACTGCCACGCCGCGCGGCATGGCGAAGCCGTGCTTTAGGAGACGACTCATGGCCGAAGCAAGAAGGATCACCGCGCCATTCGACGACGCCACGGCGCGCAGTCTCAGAGCCGGGGAAAAGGTCCTCATCACGGGGACTATCCTCGCGGCGCGCGACGCCGCGCACAAGCGCATGGTGGAGTGTCTCGACAGGGGGGAGAAGCTGCCCGTCGACCTTCACGGGCAGGTCGTATACTATGTGGGGCCCACGCCGGCCAAACCGGGCAAGCCGATAGGCTCCGCCGGCCCCACCACCGCGGGCCGCATGGACGCCTATGCCCCGCGCCTCATGGACGAGGGCCTCAAGGGCATGATCGGCAAGGGCTACCGCAAGCCGGAAGTGGTGGAATCCATGAAGAAGAACGGCGTGCCCTATCTCGCGGCCGTGGGCGGCGCGGGCGCTCTTATCGCCGAGCGCATCAAGAAATATACCGTGCTCGCCTGGCCGGACCTGGGCCCCGAGGCGCTGGCGGAAATGGTGGTGGAGGACTTTCCCGCCATCGTGGTCATCGACAGCGAGGGCTGCGACTATTATGAAGCCGGGCAAAAGCCGTACCGTAAATTGTGAGGAGAAGCCATGACCCCACGTTCCCCGCAACAGGTCGCATCACGTCTGGATTTCTGGCAGGCCCTTTCCGGCGCGGTGCTCGCCCTGTTCATCTGCGTGCACCTCGTGCTGGAAGGCAGCGTGGTCCTGAGCCCGAAAATCACGGACTGGATCGGCTGGATAATGGAAGAGGTCTACCTTGCGCAGGTGGCCGCGCCGCTCATCCTGCTGATCATCGTCTTCCATTTCTGGGTCGCGGCGCGCAAGATGCCCTTCCGCGCGGGCGAGCTGCGCATCTATTTCCAGCACAGCCGGGAGCTCGGCGACGCGGACACGAGCCTCTGGCTGGTGCAGGTGGTCACGGCCACCATCATCCTTGTGGGGGCCTTTTTCCACGTCTATTCGGTGATGGTGGACATGCCGCTGGAAGTGGACAAGAGCGCCATGCGCCTGCATGAGGGCTGGGTGGTCTTCTATGTCTTCTTCCTGCCCGCCTGCATCCTCCACACCGGCATCGGCGTCTACCGCATCGGCGTGAAATACGGGTTCATTTCCAAGGCGCGGCGCGAGTTCTGGCGCAAGACCATCTGGATAGTCATGGGCGCATATCTCCTTTTGGGGACCTGCGCCATCACCCGGGTGTGGTTCATCGGCGACGCTCTCATCCAGGCAGTGCAATAGGAGGGGAACACCATGCAGATCCATTATTGTGATGTCCTCTCGGTGGGCGCAGGTCTGGCGGGGGAGCGTGTTGCAGTGGAAGCCGCCCAGGCGGGTTACAAGGTCATCTGTCTGAGCATCGTGCCCCCGAGGCGCTCGCACAGCTCCGCCGCGCAGGGCGGGATGCAGGCGGCGCTCGGCAATTCCATCATGGGCGACGGCGACTCGCCGGAGATCCATTTCAACGACACGGTGAAGGGCTCGGACTGGGGCTGCGACCAGGAAGTGGCGCGCATCTTCGCCGAGCAGGCCCCCATTGCCATGCGTGAAATGGCCTTCATGGGCGTGCCGTGGAACCGCGTCGTCCCCGGCGAGCATACCTACTACAAGGGCGGCAAGCCCTTCCAGGCCACGGAGAAAAAGGAAAACGAGGGCCTTATCCACTCCCGCGCCTTCGGCGGCACGGCCAAGTGGCGCACCTGCTACACCTCGGACGGCACGGGCCATGCCGTGCTCTTCACGCTGGACAACAGGATGCTGGAGCTCGGCGTGCAGGTGCATGACCGGATGCAGGCCGAGGCCCTGATCCACGACGGCGAGCGCTGCATGGGCGTCATCGCCCGCAACCTGCGCACCGGCGAGCTTGAGGCCTATATCGCCAACGCCACGCTCATCGCCACCGGCGGTTTCGGCCGCCTCTACCGCGCCACCACCAATGCCGTCATCTGCGACGGCGGCGGCCAGATCATCGCGCAGGATACGGGCATCGTGCCCCTGGGCAACATGGAGGCCGTGCAGTTTCACCCCACGGGAACCGTGCCCACGGACATCCTTGTCACCGAGGGCTGCCGCGGCGACGGGGGGACGCTGCTCGACGTCAACGAATACCGCTTCATGCCCGACTATGAGCCGGAAAAGGCGGAGCTCGCCTCGCGCGACGTGGTCTCGCGCCGCATGACCGAGCACATGCGCAAGGGCTTCGGCGTGAAAAGCCCCTATGGCGACCACCTGTGGCTCGACATCAGGCATCTCGGCGAAAAGCACATCACCACCAATCTGCGCGAAGTGTACGACATCTGCCGTCACTTCCTGGGCGTCAATCCCATCCACCAGCTTATCCCGGTGAGGCCCACCCAGCACTACAGCATGGGCGGCGTGCGCGTGAACAAGGACGGCCACGCCTACGGCCTCAAGGGGCTTTTCGCCGCGGGCGAGGCCGCCTGCTGGGACATGCACGGCTTCAACCGCCTGGGCGGCAATTCGCTTGCTGAGACCGTGGTCGCCGGGCGCGTCGTGGGCAAGAAGGTGGTGGAATTCCTCCAGGGCGACAGCATGGTCTACAAGGCGGACGCCATGCGGGACGCGCTCAGGGGCGTTGAGCAGCGCATCGAGAACCTGAAAAAGGGCACGGGGGACGACTGCTACACCCTGCGCAACGAGATGCAGGACGCCATGATGGAATATGTGGGCATCTTCCGCAACGGCAAGGACTTGCAAAAAGGCGTGGACAAGCTCCAGGAGATCCTCGAGCGGACGAAGAACATGCGCCTCGCGGGCAAGGGCCAGCGCGGACAGGACGCCGAGATGGCCATGGCCCTGCGCGTGCCCGGCATGGTGCGCCTTGCGCTGACCATCGCCTACGGCGCCCTCCAGCGCACGGAAAGCCGCGGCGCGCACGCCCGCGAGGACTTTCCGGAGCGCAACGACCGCGACTGGCTCAAGCGCACCCTCGCCACGTGGAAGCCGGGCGACAGCCTGCCCACCCTCACCTATGAGGAAGCCACGCCCTTCTTCATCCTGCCCCCCGGCGACCGCGGCTATGGCGGCGGCAAGATCATCGACGGGCCGGACATCCCCGCGGAAAAGCTGGTGTCCTTCGCCGAGAAAAAAGAAGCCCAGGGAGCATAACGATGGGACGCACGCTGACCTTTGAAATCTTCCGCTACAATCCGTCGGACCCGGACTCCAAGCCGCATATGCAGACCTATACGCTGGAGGAGACCCCCAGCATGACCCTGTTCATCGCGCTCAACAAGATCCGCGAGGAGCAGGACCCCACCCTCCAGTTCGATTTCTGCTGCCGCGCCGGCATCTGCGGCTCGTGCGGCATGGTCATCAACGGCAGGCCCGGCCTCGCCTGTCACACGCAGACGGCCGATTTGCCGGACAAAATCACCCTGCATCCCCTGCCTGTCTTCAAGCTCCTGGGCGACCTTTCCGTGGATACGGGCACATGGTTCCGGGGCGTGGGCAAGAAGATCGAGTCCTGGATACACACGAAAAAGCAGTTCGACGAAAATGCCCCGGAAGAGCGCATGGACAACGAGCTCGCCAACCAGATTTTCGAGCTCGACCGCTGCGTGGAGTGCGGCTGCTGCGTGGCGGCCTGCGGCACGGCCCGCATGCGCGACGACTTCATCGGGGCGACCTCCATCAACCGCCTCGCGCGCTTTTATATCGACCCGCGCGACGAGCGCAAATCCTCGGATTATTATGAGCTTATCGGCGACGACAGCGGCGTTTTCGGCTGCATGGGCCTGCTCGCCTGCGACAATGTCTGCCCGAAACAGATCCCCCTGCAAGACCAGCTCGGCGTCATGCGCCGCATGGTGACGCTGGAATCGGTCAAGGCCATCATCCCGGACTTTATCCGCAACAAGCTCGTGGGTTGCCCGGACAAGAACGACTAGCCCTTCCCTTGCGCTCCGGCGTTCCCGGCGAAAAGCCCGCCGGAGCGCCGGGGCCGTTACATCCCAAAACTGCGGAGTGCGGCCACGATGGAGTTGTGGACAAAACTCTTTATCACTCACGGCGCCGTGCAGACGACGCTGGTTTTGAGCATCACCATCGCCCTCGGCATCCTGCTCGGGCGGATACGCATCTTCGGCGTCAGCTTCGGCATCGGCGGCATCCTGTTCAGCGGGATCATCCTCGGGCATTTCGGGCTCTCGCTGGATGCCAGGGTGCTGTCCTTCACGCGGGAGTTCGGCCTTATCCTCTTCGTCTACGCCATCGGCATGGCCGTGGGGCCCACTTTTCTGGAATCCCTGCGGGACCAGGGCCTCAAGCTGTGCAGCATGGCCGTCTTTGTGGTGCTCGCCGGGGCGCTTCTGGCGGCGGCCTGCTTCGGCGTGTTCGGGCTTTCCGTGCCGCAGACGGCGGGCATCTTCTGCGGGGCCGTCACCAACACTCCGGCCCTGGGCTCGGCCAACGAGGCCTGGAGCATGGTGGGGGGCGCGCCCGACGTGGTGGCCGAGGGGCTCAAGGTCATTGGCATGGCCTATGCCGTGGCCTATCCCTTCGGCATCTTCGGCATCATCCTCACCATGATGCTGCTCAAGGGGCTTTTCCGCATCAATGTGGCCGAGGAGCTGGCGCAGGTGCGGGCGCGAAAGCCCGAGCACCATGAAAAGCTCGACCTCGCGGGCACGGTGACCCTGCTTGTCACGAGCGGCAGAGTGTCCGGCCTCGAGCTCGCCGCCGTGGCCCCCGGGGATGCGGACATCAGGGCGCTCATCCGCGGCGGCAACGAATATGCGTGGAACGGCAAGTGGCGGCTCAGGCTGGACGACAAGATCGTGGCCGGCCAGGGGCCCGCCGCCGAGGCCCTGGCGAAAGTGGTGGGCGATAACGCCGCGCACCTGGACCACCCCAATATGCTCGCCATCTTCATTGGCATTTTCGCGGGCGTGCTGCTCGGCAGCATCCCTGTCTTCGTGCCCGGGCTCCCCACGGGGCTGCGGCTCGGCGTGGCGGGGGGCACGCTGGTGCTCGCCATCATCCTCGCCCGGGTGCAGCGCATCGCGGGCCTCACGTGGTACATGCGCCCCGGGGCCAACAACCTCATGCGCGAAATCGGCATCCTGCTTTTCATGGCCTGCGTGGGCCTCTATGCGGGGACGGGATTTGTTGATACGGTGGTCAACGGGCCCGGCTTGCGCTGGATGGGCATCGGGGCCATCATCACCTTTGTGCCGCTCTTCACCGCGGCCCTGTTCTGCCGCGCGGTGTGGAAGATCAACTTCCCCACCATCTGCGGGATGCTCGCGGGCAGCATGACCGACCCGCCGGCGCTGGCCTTCGCCATGCAGTATTATGGCGGCGAGGTGGCGGCCACGGGCTATTCGACGGTCTATCCCGTCACCATGATTTTGCGCATCCTCATGGGGCAGCTCCTGGTGCTGCTCCTGCTTTCCTAAGCGTCCAGCGGCCGGGTACGTTGCCCGGCCGGGAAACATAAGGAGTCCGTCATGGCCTTGTACACCAAGCAGGAAGCCCTGGATTACCACCATTATCCGCGCCCCGGCAAAGTGGAGGTGCTCCCCACCAAGCCGTGCAACACCCAGAAAGACCTCTCCATGGCCTATTCGCCGGGCGTGGCCGAAGCCTGCATGGCCATCCATGCCGACGAGGCGCTGGTGGCGGACTACACGGGCCGCGCCAACCTCGTCGCCGTGGTTTCCAACGGCACGGCGGTGCTCGGCCTTGGCAATATCGGCCCCAAGGCCGCCAAGCCGGTCATGGAGGGCAAGGGCGTGCTCTTCAAGATGTTCGCCGATGTGGATGTCTATGACATCGAGCTCAACGAGAAAGACCCGGACAAGATCTGCGAGATCGTCAAGGCGCTGGAGCCCACCTTCGGCGGCATCAACCTCGAGGACATCAAGGCCCCGGAATGTTTCTACATCGAGGACAAGCTCAAGAAGGAGATGAATATCCCCGTCTTCCATGACGACCAGCACGGCACGGCGGTCATCACGGGCGCGGCCTTCCTCAATGCCTGCGAGATCGCGAACCGCAAGCCGGCGGACTGCAAGGTGGTGGTCTCGGGCGCGGGCGCGGCCGGCATCGCCTGCTGCAACTTCTATGTGGCGCTCGGCGTGGACCCGAAGAATGTCTACATGTTCGACTCCAAGGGCCTGATCTGGAAGGGCCGCACGGACCTCAACGAATACAAGGCCCGCTACGCGCAGGATAAAAACTGCACCCTCGCCGAAGCCATGAAGGGCGCGGACCTCTTCCTCGGGCTCTCGGTCAAGGGCCTGGTCACCAAGGACATGGCCAAGAGCATGACCAAGGACCCGGTCATCTTCGCCTGCGCCAATCCCGAGCCGGAAATCACCTATGAGGACGCCAAGGCGGCGCGGCCGGACTGCATCATGGGCACGGGCCGCACCGACTATCCCAACCAGATCAACAATGTCTCCGGCTTCCCCTTCCTCTTCCGGGGCACGCTGGATGTGGGCGCGACAGAAATCAACGAGGAAATGAAAATCGCCGCGGCGAAAGCGCTCGCCGCGCTGGCGCACGAGCCCGTGCCGGCGGAAGTGGAAAAGGCCTATGGCGGCCAGAAGTTCTCCTTCGGCATCGACTATGTGATCCCCAAGCCCTTCGACCCGCGCATCATCGAGTGGGTGACGCCCGCGGTGGCCAAGGCCGCCATGGATTCGGGCATCGCCGCGCGGCCCATCACCGACCTCAATGCCTACAGGCTCGGCCTTTCCGAGCGCGTGAAAAAGGCCCGCGAGCGCGCGGCGGCCCTCTATGAAAGCTATGTGAAGTAGAAGGCGGAACGAGGCGCAAGCCCCACCCGCGCACAACAGAAAAGCCCCTCTCCGTCGGAGAGGGGCTTTTGTTATGCGTGTGCGCGGCGCGCCGTCACTTCATCATGCTCGGCACACAGGTGATGATGCTGGGGAACCAGGTGAAGACGACGAGCGAGATAAGCAGGGTGACGAGATAGGGCAGCACCTTCACCGTCACCTTGTCGATGGAGATGCCCGCGATGGAGGACACCACGAAGAGATCCAGGCCCACGGGCGGCGTGATGCAGCCGATGGCGAGGTTGATGACCATGAGCACGCCGAAGAACACCGGGTCGATGCCCAGGCCCAGCGCCACGGGCAGCAGGATGGGCGTCAGGATGACGATGGCCGCCGAGGCGTTGATGAGCGTGCCGATAAAGAGCAGAAGCACGTTCACCAGCATGAGGAACACCAGCGGGCTGCTCGCCAGGTCGGCAAAGGCCTGGGCCAGCATGTGCGGCACCTGGGCGTTGGTGAGGATCCAGCCGAACAGGTTGGCCGCGCCCACCACGAACATGATCATGGTGGTGTTGTAGGCCGCGCTGAGCAGGGTGCGCCAGAGGTCCTTGAGGTGCAGCTCGCGGTAGATGAAGAAGCCCACGAAGGCGCCGTACACGGCGGCCACGGCCGCGGCCTCGGTGGCCGTGAAAATGCCGCTATAGATGCCGCCCAGAATGATCACCGGCATCATCAGCGCCCAGAAACATTCCTTGGTGGTGCGCAAAAGGCGCATGACCGAGAACTGGCCCTCGCCGCGGTAGCCGTTCTTCTTGGAGATGACCCAGCTTGTGAGGCACATGACCACGCCCATGATGATGCCGGGCAAAAAGCCGGCCATGAAAAGCTCGGCCACGCTGGTATTGGCGATGGAGCCGTACACGACCATGGTGATGGACGGGGGGATGACGATGCCCACGGTGCCGCCGCTGGCCACGACGGCCGCGGCGAAGCTGCGCGGATAGCCGCGCCGCTCCATCTCGTCGATCATGGAAGCGCCGATGGCCGCGGTGGTCGCCGCGGACGAGCCGGAAAGCGCGGCAAAGAACATGCCGGCCACCGCCACCACCAGGGCGAGGCCGCCGGCCAGCGCGCCCACGAGCGCCATGGAGAAGTCCACGATGCGGCGCGTCACGCCGCCCTCGCTCATGAAGGCGCCCGCCAGCATGAAGAAGGGAACCGCCATGAAGGAGAAGGAGTCGATGGACGTGAACATCCGCTGGACAACGACAACGAGGGGCATGTCCTGCACGGCCCAGAGCACGATGGCCGAGGAAAGGCCCAGGCCCACGCCGATGGAGGCGCCGGTGGACAGGATGATGAGGAAGGAGACGAGGATTACCCAGAGCGTCATGGCGGCCTCCTGCTACATGTCCCCGGCGGGCGTTTTGAGCACGTCGACGAGGTTGATGACCACGTAGAGCAGCATCACGGCGCAGCCGAAGGGAATGACCGAATAGACCCACGACATGGGGATCATCATGGCCGGCGAGGTCTGGTAGCTCGTGCGCATGACCATCTGAATGCCGCAGACCACCATGATGAGCAGAAAGATGATGGTGAAGATGTCCGCAAGGATGTTCAGGAATTTCAGGGTCGCGCCGTGCACATGGCTCGTCAGCGTCTCGATGGCCATGTGGCCACCGCTTTTCGCCACCAGGGGCAGCGCGAGAAAGACCACCCACACGAAAAGATAGCGGGCCAGCTCCTCGCCGAAGGAGGGAGTGTAGTTGAAGACATAGCGGGTGACCACCTGGCCGAACACCAGGAGCAGCATGAGGCCGTTCCCCACGATGACCAAAAATTTCAATACCTTGTCCAGACCGTCAAAGAGTGTCCGCCATAGACTTTTTTGCTGCATGGATGCCTTCCTTTGGGATTGCCCGCACTGGACAAGATAAAAAAGATGGGCGCACAAAGACGCCCATCTTTTCCCGCCTGACGCAGCCTACTTCACGGCCTGGATGGCCTTGATGTTGGCGTCGCCGAAACGCTTCACATAGTTGTCCCACGCGGGCTTGGTGGCCTTGGCGAAGGCTTCCTTGTTCACGTCGTCGTTGACTTCGGTGGTCCCGGCGTCCTTGATCTGCTGGAGGAACTTGCCTTCGAGGTCACGGCAGAGCTGGCGCTCCCAGTCGCGGGTGTCGATGGCGGCCTGCTTGACGATGGCCTGCTGTTCCGGCGTCAGCTTCTTCCAGGCGCTGGTGGAGATGAGCAGGGGCTCGGAGGCGTAGGTGTGGCCCGTGAGCGAGAGATACTTCTGCACTTCGTTGAACTTCTTGGTGGCGATGTGGCCGAGCGGATTCTCCTGGCCGTCGATGACGCCCTTCTGGAGCGAGGTGTACAGCTCGCTCATGGCCATGGGGGTGGGGCTCGCGCCCAGGGACTTCATCATGTCGATGTAGACCGGCTGCTCCATGACGCGCACCTTGAGGCCCTTCATGTCTTCGGGCTCCTTGATGGGGCGCTTGTTGTTGGTCATGTGGCGAACGCCGTTCTCCCAGATGGCGAGGGTGATCATGCCGCGGTCCTCGCCCTTCTTGGCGAGATCCATGCCCACGGTGTCAAGCGCCTTGTAGGCGTGGTCCACGTCGCGGAAGATGAAGGGCAGGTCGAACACGGCCACTTCCGGCACAAAATTACCCATGACGGCCGTGCCCGTGAGGGTCATGTCCACAGTGCCCAGGCCCAGGCCCTCCACGAGGTCGCGCTGGTTGCCGAGCTGGCTGGAGGGGAAGACCTGGATGTCGATCTCGCCGTTGCTGCGTTCTTTCACCAGCTTGGCGAAGTGGTCCGCGCCCTGGCCGTAGACATTTTCGGGCTCGGCGATATGGCCGAGTTTAAGGGTGACGGGAGCGGCCATCGCCAGAGAGGCGGTCAGCGCAAGCGCGCAGACCGTGCTGAAAAGCGTGCGAAGCATGGGACACCTCAAGGGTTGTGCCGGGCGGAGTATCCGCCCTGACGGTTTTTTGCAGAGTAGTTCATGCGGGCCACTTCTGGCAAGCGGCTTAAAGGCCTGAGGCGGATGCGCTCGCCCATGATCAGCCGTTTCGTTGCGTCGTGTCGTTGTGCGGGCAGCAAAGGCCGGCAGGCAAGCTTCCCCCGTCAAGGTCAGCGGGTTCCACGGGCAACAGGGGGGCCTTGCCAGCGTCGCTGGCCGACTGCTTGTGCGGCCAAAAGGTGAGCGGGCGGTAAATGGAGACCAGACACATGGAAAGGATGATGCAGGTCTGCACTATGCTCGCCCAGACGGAGTCGGGCAGGATAAGCCCGCGGATAAAGAGCAAAAAATCGGCGGCAACGGAGTTGCCGAGCCGCCCGATAAGGCCGTCGCCCAGACCGCTCCAGAACAACAGCCCCCAAAAGAGCGCGCTTGTGGAGATGAGCCACTTGTAGATGATCCATGCAAAACGGAAAAAACCCAGCGAGGTAAAAATGGAATAAAAAAGGCCCGTAAGGATGCAGCCGAAGAGCCCGGGCATCACCACCCAGGTGTCGATGAACCACGAACAGCGGGCAATCATCTCCGACGGCACGTCCCCGGCGGCGCTGGTCCGAAGGATGTTCAGCGCCTGCATGGCAAAAGCGCCGCCGCCCCAGGCGATGGCCGAAAGCAGGTGCGCGGCCTTCATGTTCTTGATGAGATGATGATCCCGAAAGCGGTAGCACTTGCCGCGCAGCCCGAAGGATTTGACGTACTTGTCCAGCATGGCAGCCAACCCCGTTTAGCGGCCGGATGAATTCGGAAGGGACACTTCTACGGAAACGCGCCTGTAACTGCGTTTTGCAGGGTACGCGCGGCACAGTGGCACTTTTTCGCAAAGGAGCGACCCGCGCGACATTCCCGGCAGGAGCCTACGGCCTTTTCCCCCTTTTGGCAATGCGGGTTTTGCAATTCTTGGCCCGGGCCGGAAGAGATTGGCCCCGAAAGTCCATACCGGGGCTGACGCAAGAACACGCTTGCCGTCCCGCACGGGCTTGGCGGGGCGTCTGGACGGCCCATCGCCCCGCCGTCAATCCCCTCCCGCCTCTTAGAGGATGAGATTCGGCTCCGACCCATGGTCGTTATTGCCCCGCTGACGTCCCCTGCCCCACCGAAAGATGTACCCAAAGGCCCCCGCAAAGCCAGTGGTTCTATATATGCGCCTGTAAGGCCCTCTGGAGCAGCCCACGGCAGGCGTCCATGCGATCTGGCATCTGCATTTTTGTTGCCTGGCGACCGTAAACGGGCTTTCCGCGCATGGAATACTTAACTGCTTTCCGGGCTAATTCCGGGCTATCTATCAATACCCTCCTAAATTTTCTTTTATTATTTCCTGCCATATTCCCATAATGTCCGCGACACAAAATTCTCGATTGCGGTATTTGATTTTCAGGTCGCCGCCTTGTTCATACATCATC
>CAMWTD010000001.1 GCA_947177085.1 uncultured Desulfovibrio sp. | reverse complement strand
TTATTGTATTCATCTCTCATCTTATTTGTTGCTTTATGCTATTCTTCCTCCCCAAATATGTATATATGATCTGTCATTACCCCCATAGCATGCCAGAAGAAGTTTGAGAACTATTGTAGTCTCACGAAGTAGACCTTGAAGTTAGCCTAAATGTACAGGTGCGATAATTATAATTAAGGCTGTCCTAAGGTTAATATTTGGAGCGGTGCTAGCTAAGAAGAAATTGCAGGTATAGGTTATGTACGAGTGTTTAAATCGATTAAATACGTACCAATACGGAGATATTATAAGATTTTTGGTTCCTAGCGCAACCACGCGAGCTGACAGAGAAATTGCAGGAGTAAATCGCCGGGCTGCTGCCTCGTATTTCGTGCGCCATCGGCTGCTGATAGCCATACATCTCCCCAGCTATCGCCTGTCTGTAGAAGTAGGAACCGAAGCTATTTTAGAGGACTGCAAAAGCGCAGGGCGTCATGCCAGACATTAGCACAGAAGGCCCGCGCCCACGTTTACCAGACCACGAAAGAGCGCAGGGGAGGCACATGAGTCTGCTTCAGGATTCTCGCACGTAGACCTCTCTGGACAAAACGCATAAAATCGATTAATAAAAATGTTATAAAACTAAGGACGCCTGCGCGCTCTGAACCCCAACCCTTCCCGGGGGTTGTGCCCTTCGGGTAACGACATCGCGTATGATCAGCCTGATAATCCCGGTATACAACGAGGAAGGCAGCCTGCCGGGCCTTTTTGCGGCCATTGAACAGGCGGCGACAAAGCTCCCCGAACTGGAGGTCATCCTCGTCGATGACGGCAGCTCGGACAGCTCGGCGGAACTTCTGGCCGCGCAGGCGCAAAAAGACCCGCGCTTCAAGGTGCTTGCCCTCGCCGTCAACAGGGGGCAGACGGCCGCCATCCAGGCGGGCATCGACCACGCCTCCGGCGACACCCTGGTGTTCATGGACAGCGACCTGCAGAACGACCCCGCGGACATCCCGCGTTTGCTGGAAAAGATCGACGAAGGCTACGACGTGGTTTCCGGCTGGCGCAAGGACAGGAAGGACAATCCCATCAAGCGCAACTTCCCGAGCCGTGTGGCCAACGCCCTCATTTCCGGCATTTCCGGGGTGCGCCTCCACGATTACGGCTGCACCCTCAAGGCCTACCGCAGGCGCGCTCTCAAGGATGTGCGCCTGTATGGCGAGATGCACCGCTTCATCCCCATCTACGCCTCCTGGCAGGGCGCGAAAGTGGCGGAGATCCCCGTCACCCACCATCCGCGCCGGCACGGCGCATCCAAATACGGCCTGGAACGCATCTTCAAGGTCCTGCTAGACCTGCTCGTGGTCAAGTTTCTTTCGCGCTACCTCACCAAGCCCATCTATGTTTTCGGGGGCTTTGGCTTCCTGGCCTTCTTTCTTTCCCTCATTTCCCTGCTGTGGGCGCTCGTCCTGAAATTCTTTTTCGCCACGAGCCTCATCCAGACGCCGCTGCCGCTGTTCGCGGGCCTGTGCTTCCTTTTGGGCTGCATGTGCATCCTCATGGGCCTTTTGGCCGAGGTCATGTCCCGCACCTATTTTGAGTCGCAGCAGGGGCGCCCCTACAGCATCCGCGAGAAGATCAACTTCCCGCCGCCCGCGCCGGAGCATGACGAATGTGCGGAATAGCCGGCTTCTGGGGAGGGGGCGACAGAGAGGCGCTCCTCGCCATGACCCGGGCCCTCGCCCATCGCGGCCCGGACGCCGAGGGCCTTTTCCTGGACGACGCCGTGGCCCTGGGGCACCGGCGTCTTTCCGTCGTTGACATCCGGGGCGGCTCCCAGCCCATGCGCGACCAGGCCCGCGAGCTTACGCTCGTCTATAACGGCGAGATCTACAACCATGCGGAACTGCGCCGGGAACTGGAAAAGGAGGGCCACACCTTCACGAGCGGGCACAGCGACACCGAAACCGTGCTCCGCGCCTTCGCCGCCTGGGGGCCCGACTGCTTCCGCCGCTTTAACGGCATGTTCGCCCTGGCCCTCTACGATGCGCGCGCGCGCCGGCTCTGGCTGGCGCGGGACCGTTTCGGCGAAAAGCCCCTTTTTTACGCCCGCTCCGCGCGTGGCTTCGCCTTCGCGAGCGAGATCGGCGCGCTCAGGCTCTGGCCGGCCTTTGACCGCGCGCCCGACAGGGGCAATATCCAGCGTTTTTTCGCCTGGAACTACCTGCCGGGCGAGCGCACCATCCACCGGAACTGCGCGAGCGTCCCCCCGGGGAGCTTCCTTCGTCTTGACCTCGACACCGGCGCCATGGAGATTACCCCCTACTGGGAGTACCGCCTCGAGCCGGACGAGGCCCTCACGGACAGGCACGCGCCCGAGCTTGCCGAAGAACTGCGCCGCCTGCTGGTCCAGGCCGTGAAGCGCCGCCTGCTGGCGGATGTGCCCCTGGGCATCTTCCTCTCCGGCGGGCTCGACTCCGGGGCGGTGCTCGCGGCCGCCGTGCGCGCGGCGGAGGCCGGGGAGATCGAAACCTTCACCATCGGCTTCACGGAAAAAAGTTTCGACGAATCCGCCAAGGCGGCCAGGGTCGCCCGGCACCTCGGGGTGCGCAACCACTGCCAGCCCCTCTCGCAGGCCGAGGTGCGGGACTCCCTCGGCGCGGTGCTCTCGCGCATGAGCGAACCCTTTGGCGACGCCTCGCTCATCCCCACCTTCCACCTGTGCGCCTTTGCCCGCCAACATGTGACCGTGGCCCTCACCGGGGACGGCGGCGACGAGCTTCTGGGCGGCTACGACCCCCTGGCGGCCATCGGGCCCGCGCGGCTTTATCGCAGGCTCGTTCCCGGCGCCCTGCACCGTCTGTTCCGGGCCTGCGCCGCCCTCGTACCCGCGCAGGACCGCAACATGAGCCTGGAATTTCGCGTAAAGCGCCTGTTGCGCGGCCTCGGCTGGCCCGAAACCATGCAGATCCCCGTGTGGATGAGCGGTCTCGACCCGGCGGAGATCGCCGCCTTTTTCGAGCGCCCACTGGACGCCGCCGAACTTTTCGCCGATGCCGTGACCCTGTGGCGCGGGCACCCGGAAGCCACGCCCCTCGAACAGGCCTTCCTGTTTTTTGCCTGCCTCTACCTTTGCGACGACATCCTGGTGAAGTCCGACAGAGCCAGCATGCAGGTCTCGCTCGAGACCCGCGCCGTCTTTCTGGACAACGACCTCGTGGATTTTTGCCGCCGCCTCCCCATGCGCTTCAAGTATCGCAACGGCAAGCGTAAGTGGCTGCTCAAGCTGGCGCTGGAGCCCTGGCTGCCGCCGGATATCCTCCACCAGCCCAAGAAGGGCTTCGGGATCCCTCTCAACCGCTGGTTGCGCTCGCTGCCCGCGCCCCAGGCGAACGTGCCGGGCCTGAAGCCGGGCGCGGCCGGGCACTGCCGCAACCTCCACAAACAGCGCAAGGGCGATTTCCGCTACTTCCTCTGGGATATGCAGGCGTGGGCGCACCTTGCACCGGAATTCGCATGACCATCCCGCACTGGCTCTACCTCATGCCCCTCGTGCTGACCAATGTGTGCGGCAGCCTCCTGCTCAAGCTGGGGTCGGGCGACAAGCCCGTGCCGCTGCTGCTGAACTTTTTAAGCTGGCGCTCCTTTTTCGGCCTCGCCTGCTTCGGCATCGGGGGCCTGGCCTATTCCTGGCTGCTGCGCTATGTGCCGCTCACCGTGGCCCAGACGGTGCTCGCCTCGCAGTATATCTTCACCGTGACCGGCGCCTGGCTTATCCTGCACGAACCTGTTGACGGCGTTCAGTTGCTCGGCTTCCTTTTTGTGGGCGTCGGCATAGCGCTGGTGGTTTCCCGGTAGGGCGCCATGCGGGGGCGCTCCGGTTTCGCCGTTGCGGCCAGCCTGCTCGCCGTGGGGGGCGTCTTCCTCTTTTTCTCCCTCAAAGCCCCCCTGATGGCGGACAACTACATCTTCAGCCGCGCCATCTCCCCGGGTTTCGCGGCCTTTTACACGGGCTCGCCCGTCACCATGCAGCCCATGAGCCTTGGGGCGGCCCTGGCCCAGGCCTGCGAAATGTACTTTACCTGGTGCGGGCGCTTTGCGGGCAATCTGTCGGTATATCTGCTCTTCCTGCTGCCGCGCCCGGCCTTTTGCCTGCTCTCCGCCCTGCTGTTCGCCCTGCAGATCTTGCTGACGCAAGTGTGCATCTTCGGCGGCGCCTGGCGCGAGCGCCTCTCGCCGGGCTGGATTTTCGGCATCGCGGCCCTGCTGTGGCTCGCCATCCCCTCCTTCGGCGAGGCCTATTTCTGGCTTTCCGTGGGCGGCCAGATGGCCCTGCTCGCCCAGGCCGCCATATTCGTGCCCTTCCGCCTGGCGCTCGACCGCGCGCCCCGCAATGCCGGGCCGGGAGTTTTCCTGAAATGCCCGGGCTTTTTCCTGTTGTGCTGCTTCGGGGCCTCGCTGGACTTCGCCACCAGCGCGGCGCTCCCGCCCACGGCCATCGCCGCCTGCCTGTATCTGCGCTTCTGCAGACACCTCACGGGCCGGGAACTCTGTGTGCTGCTTGCCGGAACGGCGGGCCTGTGCCTCGGCGCGGCCGCCACTTTTCTTGCTCCGGGGAACGCCCAGCGGCTGCTCCTCACGCATGACGCGGCCGTCCTCGAGTGGCTTGCCTCCGGCTGGGGCGCACGGCTCCTCGGCTCGCTCGCGCAGGTGCCGGGGGCTGCCCTGGCCCAATGGCTGCCCCTGCTGTGGCTGCTCCTGGGGCTGGCCGCCCTGAAAAAGCGCTTCGGGGCCGGCTGGTGGCGCCATTTCCCCGTGGCCGCCCTGCTTTTTCTCCTGCCCGCGCTGCTCACCCACGCCGCCTACCTTTTCACCGCATGGCCGCCGTCCCGGGCCTTTGCCACCAGCGCGGCCCAGCTCGTCATGTGCGCGGCCGTGGTGTCCAACGCGGCGCTGTCCGGGGCAAGCCCGGCGGTGCGGCGCAGGTTCGCCCTTGCCGCGAGGCTGGTGGCCCTCGCGGCCCTGCTGAGCGTCTGCGTCGAAGGCTGGAAATTTTACCGCCTGGATGCGGAAGTGGCGTCCCGGGAGGCCATCCTCGCCGCTTCCCGGGGGGCGTGGCCGAGCTTCCGCCGCTGCGCACCGGGCCCGACCGCTGGCAGCCCCTGGGGGGCGGCCTGAACGACATTTCGGAAAATCCCGATTTCTGGGTGAACCGCGCCATGGCCGCCTGGCATGGCGGGGACCGGGTGGTGCTGAAGAAAGACGGGGGCGCGGCGCGCCTGCGCCGGCGGTGAGGCCCTGCGGGCGCGCGCGGAACGCGATCCCCGCTATGCCAACCTCGCGCTCGCGCTGGACAGGGGGCGCATCGAAATCGTGGCGCCGGACCCCGCGCGGGAGGCCTTCACGGGCAAAATCTCCGTCTATTATGACGGCTATCCGGCCCTGCTGGCCCGCCTGCCGGACTGGCTGGCCGAGCCCTTGCGCGGCCTCGCTGGCTCGGGCGAGGGGTGGGGGCGTTATCTCACGCTGCTGCTCTTCGCGCGCGCGGACATCGGCCTTGAGCGCGACAAGGCCGGGCGGCCGGCCGGAGCTTCCGCCAATCTGGCACTGGCGCGGAAAGACCGCATCTGGCTCGTCAACCCCAACGCCGGGCCGCTTTCCCCGGACATCCTGCCCCTGCAATGCCGGCCCCTCACGGAATGACGCCGGGCCCGCCCGTCCCCGAAGGGCGCCGGGACCGGAACAGGCATTGACGGCGCGTGGGCCCCGTGGTAGCAGGCGGCACTCTTCCCGTGTTCCCGATTTCCGGCACGGTCACCTGTCACCCGTGAGGTTCCGCATGCTGGATTGGCACGAACGCTACGAAGTCGGCGTTGAGAGCATCGACGCCGCCCACAGGGAAATTTTCCGCGTCATCAACCGCCTGCACAAGATGGTGCGCGTGGGCGGCAACACGCAATGGGCCGCCGCCGAAGCCGTCAAGTATGTGCGCACCTATGTGGTGAAGCATTTCGAGGATGAGGAGGCCTTCATGCGCTCCATTGGTTTTCGTGACTATGAAGCGCACAAGGCCATTCACGACGGGATGCGCGACCGCATCGTCCCGCGCCTTTACTCCCGCATGGAGGACCGGAAGTATTCCGACGACGCCATCCACCAGTTCCTCGACATTTGCGGCAAATGGATGAGCAGGCATATCCTCGGCCATGACCGGGAATTGCTGAAGTACCTTGAAAGCGAAGAGGAGGAGGCCGAAGACGCCGAGGGCTGAACCGCCGCACACCCCCTCAAAAACGCCTTAAAAACGCGAGCCGCCGGGACGCCTTTTCATGGCATCCCGGCGGCTCGTTGCGTTCAGGCCGCTCTTGGGGCTCAGGCATAGATCTGCGGGTCCTTGAGGGCCGTGTCCTTGTCCACGGGCACACCGCCGCTGCCCTCGTAGGGGATGCGCTCGAAGAGCTTGCGGTGCGGCGTGAGCGCGATGTGGAAATACTGGTTCTGGGGGATGTGGATATAGGGCACATCTTCCGTCCGCTGGCGCAAAAAGAGCGACACCAATACGCGGTTGATGGCCTGATGCCCGAGGATGAGCAGGGGCTGGTCGCCGGCGAGGAAGAGCGCCCGCCGGAGGCCCCGCTGCACGCGCTCGCGCAGGATGGCGTAGCTTTCGCCATTGGGATAGGCGTAGGCATACTTGTCCGCGTTGCGGGCGGCCGTGACCTCGGGCATCTTCTCGCGGATTTCCGAGTAGAGCATGTTTTCGCAGTCCCCGGCCCAGATTTCGTCAAATTCACGCAAGGCCATGACATGGGCCTCGGGGTGGCTTTCCAGCAGGGGCGCGGCCGTCTCGTGGGAGCGCATGCGCGTGGAGGTGAACACCCAGTCAATGGGGCGTCCCTCCATGTGGCGCGCCAGCGCCTGGGCCTGGGCGCGGCCCTTGGCCGTGAGCGGCGGGTCGCCGCCGATGCGGCCCTGGATGTTGAACTCGGTCTGGCCGTGGCGCGCGAGGTAGAGGCAGGGCGTCCACACGCTGACCACGATCTCGCGGATGGCCGCATAGTAGGGCGAAATCTCGCAGGGGCGTTCGGCGAGCACGCGGTTGGCCGTGGAATCCACGCACATCCAGTATTTTTCGTCGGTGAGCGGGTCGTAGATGGTCTCGTAATACTCGATGCGCTTCAGGAAGCTCTTGAGCGCCTCGTCCTTGGTGTAGGACGCGTATTCCGGGAGATCCGCCTTGCGCCGGATGCAGGCGTTGAGCAGGAGCGGGTCCTCGTTGACGCACTCCACAAAGAGCACGGGATGATCCCGCAACTTGGACTCGATGAACTGCCGCCGGGCGCGGCTCGCATTGGTGGCGTCGAGGATGGCCACCTCGCCGTCGTCGGACGCGAGCCAGGCCTGGGCCTCCTCCAGGTTGCGGCGGGCGATCATCTCCCGCGCCTGGCGGCCGAAACTGTTGTCCGGATTGTAGAAATCCGGCTCCGTGGATTCGGAGCCCAGCAACTGGCGGCGCACGTCGCCATTGTTGAAGATTTTGGCGGCAATGCCCTCCGCGAGAAGCCCGTCGCGGATGCGGCGCGCCATGGTGGATTTTCCCCGGGCCGGCAGGCCGACCATGGCCACATAGAGCTTGTGCATCTCGTGCCTCCGTGGAATGGATCGGGCGCGGGGAGTTCCGTGGGCGGGGCCCCTACTGCACCGTGAGCCGCAAAAAGCGCTTTTTGCCGAGCCTGACCTTGTAGCTTCCGGCCGCAAGGGGCGTCGCAGCATCGCCCACGCGCTCGCCGTTGACGCTGAGCGCCCCTTCCTTCACGAGGCGCTTGGCCTCGGCGCGGCTTTTGACAAGGCCCGCGGCCTCGAGAAAGGCCGCCGGGGCGCTGGCTTCGCCCGCATCGCAGGCATATTCCGGCGCGTCCGCAGGGAAGGAGCCGCCGGCAAACACCGCGTTGAACGACTGGCGCGCCGCACTCGCCGCGTCCCCGCCGTGGTAGCGCGTCACCATTTCGCAGGCCAGGTCCTCCTTGGCCGCCTTGGGGTGCACCGTGCCGCTCTCCACCTGGCTGCGCAGGGCCGCGATGTCCTCGAGGCTCTTTGCCGAGAGCAGTTCGTAATAGCGCCACATGAGATCGTCGGAAATGGCCATGAGCTTGCCGAACATCTGCTCCGGCGCTTCGCTGATGCCCACATAGTTGCCATAGGACTTGGACATCTTGCGTACGCCGTCCGTGCCCTCGAGCAGCGGCATGGTGATGATGGTCTGCCCGGGCTGGCCGTAATGGCCCTGGAGGTTGCGGCCCATGAGCAGGTTGAACTTCTGGTCCGTGCCGCCCATTTCCACGTCGGCATGAAGCGCCACCGAGTCATAGCCCTGGCAGAGCGGATAGAGGAATTCGTGGATGGAGATGGGCCGCTCCGCCTTGAAGCGTTTTTCAAAGTCGTCGCGCTCCAGCATCCGCGCCACGGTCGAGTGCGCGGCGAGGCGGATGAAGTCCGCCGCGCCCATCTGGCCGAACCAGCGGGAGTTGAACTCCACGATGGTCTTTTCCGGGTCGAGGATCTTGAAGACCTGGCTCTTGTAGGTCGCTGCGTTGGCGAGCACCTGCTCCTCGGTGAGGGGGGGGCGCGTCTCGCTCTTGCCCGACGGGTCGCCGATGCGGCCCGTGAAGTCGCCGATGAGGAAGATGACCGTGTGCCCCAGCTCCTGGAAGTGGCGCATCTTGTGCATGACCACCGTGTGGCCGAGGTGCAGGTCCGGCGCGGTGGGGTCGAAGCCCACCTTGACGCGCACGGGGCGGCCCGCCGCCAGCCTGGAGCGGAGCTCGTCCTCGTCGATGATTTCCGCCGCGCCGCGCCGGATGAGGGCCATCTGGCGGTCAATGTCCGTCATTATTGCCTGCCTCGGTCTTGACATGGAGCCCCGGCCCTGCGGGGGACGGGGCCGGAAAAAAATGCCGGTCGCCCCGTCACGGTGACGGAACGATCCGGCATTTTGATACTCTTTCGGCTGCGGCGCTGTCAAATGCCCGGCGGCCGCGGGGCGCGCAAGGGGAGGCAGCGGGCCGCTACAGGCCGAGCAGTGCAAAGACGCGGCTTTCGGAAAGGCCGCCGTGGACGGACAGGGCCGCCACGTTGTCCTGCGCGATCATGGAGAGGGTGTCGTCAAGGACGCCGTCCACCTCGCTGTCGTCAAGCAGGGTGGGCGCGTGGATGTCGACCATGTCCCCAACCGGCGCGGGCGCGGCCTCGCCGCCATCCTTGTCAAGCGTGGGAAAGGCAAAGGGAAGCGCGGAACGGATGCCGGAAATTTCCATGGTCAGTCTCCTTTGGTCCAAAAACCGCCCGAAGGCGGGATGCGTCAAAATTGCCGCATGAGCGGGAACGCTGACTAATATGCAAGGGGAGTGCCAATCAATGAATGAAACATACGTTACCGACGAGGAGACTTCCCTTCCTTTATCCGTCTGGCGCGCAGCGACAGACGGGGGCTCGTGCCGGAAGAATCCTAAAAAATAAGATTCTTAGGCGCTCGCGCGCTAGCCGTTGGCCGGCTTGCCGGGCTTACGGATAGCGACAGTGGCGGCGTTGGCTGACTGGCGCGGTAACTAACTGCTGTCTTCATCCGTAGCTTCCTTCGTCGCAACGGCTGAAGCAAGGAAGAAACTATTTTTTGCAGGGAGTGTACTTAAGTACTCGACCAAGAAAAATTGTTTCTGACGCAGCGAGCGCCTAAGAGGCTGTTTTTGACGGATAATTTCGGCATGGCGTACGCTGCCCCTCCTCCCGCACACCGCGCTGCGGCTTCCGGCCGGCCCGGCACACCCCCACAGCCCATGAAACAGCAAGGCCGGCCCCGCAGGCAGAACCCGCGGGACCGGCCCCAAAGCCCGGGCACATGCCGGCTACATGTCCGGCGGCAAGCCCTGCAATTCCTTGAGCGTGAACACCGGCCCGTCCACGCAGACATAACGGCTGCCGATATTGCAGCGGCCGCAAATGCCGATGCCGCACTTCATGCGCTTTTCCAGCGTGGTCACGATGTTCTCGGGCGCGAAGCCGAGCTTTTCCAGCGCCTGGAGGGTGAACTTGATCATGATGGGCGGCCCGCAGAGCACGGCCACGGTATTCTCCGGCGAGGGCGCGAGCTCCTCCAGCACCTTGGGGATCAGGCCCACGCGATGCCCCCAGTTCTCATAGGGGTTGTCGATGCAGAGGGTACAGTCGAGGTCCGGGTTCTGCTTCCAGTCGTCGAGCTCGTAGCTGTAGGCCATGTCCACCGGGCTGCGCGCGCCGTAGAGCAGGCTGATCTTGCCGTAGTCCTCCTTGCGCTCCAAGAGGTGCAGCATGATGGTGCGGATAGGCGCCATGCCGATGCCGCCGCCGATGAAAAAGACGTTCTTGCCCTTCCAGTCCTTCCAGGGAAAATAGTTCCCCAGCGGCGCGCGCACGCCCACCTTGTCGCCGGGCGAAAGATGGTGGATGGCGTCCGTCACCTCGCCGGCATCCATGACCGAGAACTGGAGAAAGCTCTTCTCGGACGGCGGCGAATTGATGACAAAGGTGGACTCGCCCGCGCCGAACACCGAGACCTGGCCCACCTGGCCCGGCTCGAAGGTGAAGTTCTCCATGGCTTCGGCGTCGTCCAGCACCACGCGCAGGGTGCGGATATTGCGGGTCTCCTGGATGATTTCCACCACGGTGGCGAGCTTGGGCAGGTACGGATTGCCGGTCATGAGCGGGCGCGGCGTGATGCCCCGGGGCATGCGCGGCCCGGGCTTGCCGGCGGCTTCGGGCTTCGCCGCGGCCGTGGGAGCCTCCGCCTTGGCGGCAGCCTTGGGGGCGGCTTTGGCGGCCTCCGCCCCGGGAGCCCTGGGGGCTTCCGCAGCCTTGGCAGCATGAGGCGCCTCGTTTTCGGGCACGAGCGCGGTCTCGCCTTCCACGGCGGGGAGCGGCGCTTCCTTCAATTCCGTCAGCATGGGATGCTCGTCCGTGGGCAGGGCCTTTTCCTGCGCGGCGGCAGGCTTCACGGCCTTGGGGGCCTTGGCGGCCTGCGCGCCCTTGCCGCCGGCGGCCGGGGCGGCGCGGCCCCTGGTCTTCTTGCTATCGGCGTCCGCAGCCTTGGGAGCGGCCTTGGCCTTTCCGGCAGTCTTCTTGGTTGCCATGAATCAGCTCCTTTCACGCAAATGGACTTCAAGAGATGCCACGAAGGCCCTAGACCTTGCCCTTGGCGGCGGCCACGGCGTCGAGCACGATGGCGCGGATGTCGAGGCATACCGGGCAGTTGGTGATGCAGCGCCCGCAGCCGCTGCACAGGTACGGGCCCCAGTTTTCCGGATAGGTCCAGAACTTGTGCGAAACGCGGTTGCGCATCCGCTGGTATTTCTCCGGGCGCGGATTGTGACCGCTGGCCTCGCGCGTGTAGAGGGAGGACATGCAGTTGTCCCAGCTCCGGAGGCGCCGGCCGCCGCAGGGGCTTTGCGGCTCGCCCTCGTCCGTGATGTTGAAGCAGTAGCAGGTGGGGCAGAAATAGGTGCAGGCCCCGCAGGAAAGGCAGCGGGCCGTCTCGGCCTCCCAGAAGGCCGTATCCTCGAACATGGCCTTGAGGCTCTCCCGCGCCGCCGTGAGGTCCGGCGCGGGCACGAGACTCGCCCAGGCGGCCTTGCGCGCGGCCTCGGCCAGGGGGAACTTGTCCGCCCCGTCAGGCAGGCCGCTCGCCTCCAAGAGTTCCTCGCCCTTGGGCGTCATGGCCTGAAGCACATAGCCGCCCTCGATCTCCGTGATCAGCACGTCCGAGCCGATGGGCGAGGTGGGGCCCCCGCCCACCCAGTGGCAGAAACAGGTCTCGCAGCCCGTGGCGCAGGTGAGGCTCGCCACGGTGAGCTTTTCGCGCCGCGCCTTGTAGTAGGGATCGGCGTAGAGGCCTTCGAGGAAGGGCTTGTCCAGCGCCGCGAAACCGCGCGCGTCGCAGGGGCGGCAGGCAAAGACCACGGTGGGGACGCCTTCCTCGACGGCCGTGAGCGCCAGGGTGGTCTGGTTGAGGTCCGCCGGGTCACGGCTCTTCTGGAAGGTCATCAGGGTCTCGCACTCGGGCAGCACGGCCTCCTTGGGGGGAACGGTTGCCTTGGCGAGGGTCATCTTCACGCCCGGCTCATAGGGCGCGAACACCACGGAGGGCTTGGAGGCGGCGGGCTTTTCCACGGGCACGAGCACGCGACGCCCCCCCTTGGCGAGGCTGGCCGCAAGGCCCGGCAGGCCGTCCGAAGCGACAAAACGGATCTTGCTCATTACCAGTCCCTCTCATGGATATGCGGTTCTTCCACGGCGTAGGTCAAGAGCGGCGGGATGGCTTCCGGATTGATGCCGGACTGGTAGCCGCCGAAGAGCTTGCCCACGGCGCGGGCGATCTGCTGGCGCAGGGCGAGGATGGGGATGCCCACCGGGCAGGCGCGCTGGCACTCGCCGCAGCCGGTGCAGCGCCCGGCGAGGTGCAGGGCGTGGATGGTCTGGAAGAAGAGCTTGTCGCGCGCGCTCTCGCCCTGGCTCATCCAGTGCGGCTCCCGGGAATCGGAGATGCAGTAGTCGCGGCAGACGCACATGGGGCAGGCGTTGCGGCAGGCGTAGCAGCGCAGGCAGCGCTCCATCTGCGCCTTCCAGAAGCCCATGCGCTCCTCGAGGCTCATGGCGTCGAGCATGGCGAGCTCGGGCGGCGTGTGCGCGGCCGGCGTCACCTCCACGGGCGTACCGAAGCGCTGGTCGGCAATGACCGCGCCCGGCGTGGTGCAGCCATAGCACTTGCCCTGGGCGCACTCGGTCATGCAGAAGCGGTGCTCCGTGCCGTCGGCGGTGATGGTCACCGAGGCCTCGTCCATGGTCACGCTGTCGATTTTCGTGTACCGCCCGAGTTCGGTGTTGACGCGGGCCATGTCCAGCACGCCCTCGCAGGGGATGGAGAAGATGGTCACGTCCTCGCGGTTGATGAGCTTTTCCTGCAAGAGCTCGGCGATGGAGCGCGAATCGCAGCCCTTGACCACGATGCCGACCTTCTTGCCCTTGAACTGCGGCAGGTAGACGGCCGGGTTATTCACATTGAGCGGCCCCCAGACGAGCTTGTCCACGTCTTCCGGGGTCTTCATGAAGAGCGGCACGGTGTGCGCCGCGTCGTAGCCCTCCTGCCAGCCGATGACAAAGTCGAGCTCGGGGAGCTTCTGCTTGATGGCCTCCTTGAGCTCGGCGAGGGCCGCCTTCTCCCCGGTTCCCAAGGGGTGCAGGGAGGTGAGGGCCATGTCCGCCAGCCTGAGCAGGGGCTTGGCGTCCTCGAGGCGCGGCGCGGGGCCGAGGTCATGGATCTCGGCGGTGAATTTCTGCACCACCTCCTGCCAGCGCTGGCCTTCCGAGGCCGACACCCAGGTGTAGGCGAAGCGGCGCGGGTCGATGCCGATGACGGGCAAAAACTCGCGCACCACCTCGAGGCGGCGGCGGGCGTAAAAATTGCCCACCGAATAGTGGCAGTCGCGCGGGTGGCAGCCGGAAACGAGCACGCCGTCCGCGCCCTCCAGAAGGGCCTTGACGATGAAGAGCGGGTCCACGCGCCCCGTACAGGGCACGCGGATGACGCGCAGGTCGGTGGGCTGCCCGGCGCGCGCCACGCCGGCCGTGTCCGCGCCGCCGTAGGAGCACCAGTTGCAGAGAAAGCCGACGATCCGCAGTTCCTTGCCTTCTAGAACCGGCATAGCGCGTTGACCTCCGCGAGAATCTGGTTGTCGGTGGAGTGCGAGAGCTGGATGGCGCCCTGCGGACAGGTCGCCACGCAGAGGCCGCAGCCCTGGCAGACCGTTTCAATGACCTGCGCCTTGTTGACCCCGCGCATGTTCACTTCCTCGATGGCCCCGAAGGGGCAGCAGCGGATGCACTTGCCGCAGTCCACGCAGCGGCGCATGTCCACATGGGCGATGGCCGGGTCGCTGTGCAACTGCGGCCTCGCGAAGAGGTCGAGCACCTTGGCCGCGGCCGCCGAACCCTGGGCCACCGAGGCCGGGATGTCCTTGGGGCCCTGGCACACGCCGGCGAGGAACACGCCGGCCGTATTGGTCTCCACGGGCTTCAGCTTGACGTGGCTCTCCATGAAGAAGCCGTAGGCGTCATAGGAGATGCGCAGCTTTTCCGCCAGCTTTTCCGCGCCCGCGCTGGCCTGGATGCCCACGGCGAGGACCACGAGGTCGGCCTTGATCTCGATGGGCTCGCCCATGAGCGTGTCCGCGCCCATGACCACATACCGGCCCTCGCCGTCCGGGTAGATGGCGGAAACCCGGCCCCGGATGTAGTTGGTGCCGTATTCCTCCATGGCGCGCCGCGTGAACTCGTCATAGAGCTTGCCCGCGGCGCGGATGTCCATATAGAAGATATGGGACTGGGAGTCGGGGATGTGGTCCTTGGTGAGCACGGCCTGCTTGGCCGTGTACATGCAGCAGAAGGCCGAGCAGTAGGGGCGGCCGATGGAGCGGTCGCGCGAGCCCACGCACTGGATGAAGACCACGTCCCTGGGCTCCCGCCCGTCCGAGGGCCGCACCACATGGCCGCCCGTGGGGCCCGAGGCGTTGAGCAGGCGCTCGTACTGGAGGGCCGTGATGACGTCCGGGTAGCGCCCCCCGCCATATTCCTCGTAGACCGACCAGTCCACGAGGTCATAGCCCGTGGCCGCCACAATGGAGCCCACGGTCTCGGTGATGACTTCGTCCTTGAGTTCGTAATCCACGGCCCCCGTGGGGCAGACCTTGGCGCAGATGCCGCACTTGCCGCTCGTGAGCTTGCGGCAGTAGGGCGCGTTGATGACCGCCTTTTTCGGGATGGCCTGGGGGAAGGCGATGGTGATGGCAGTGGTGTCGCCCATGAACTCGTTGAAGGCGTCGGGCGTTTTCTTGCTCGGGCATTTCTCGGTGCAGGTTCCGCAGCCCGTGCACTTGCTCCAGTCCACATAGGGCGTCTTCTTGCGGATCTTGACCTCGAAGTTGCCCACATAGCCCGAGATGTCCTCCACCTCGGAGTACGCATAGAGCGTGATGAGCGGGTGCTGGGCCACGTCCACCATCTTGGGCCCGAGGATGCAGGCCGAGCAGTCCACGGTGGGGAAGGTCTTGTCGAGCTTGGCCATCTTGCCGCCGATGGTGGCCTCGCGCTCCACGAGGATGACGGGCACGCCGCCGTCCGCGCAGTCGAGGGCCGCCTGGATGCCGGCCACGCCGCCGCCGATGATGAGCACCTTCTTCGTCACCTCGAAGGACTTGGGCGAAAGCGGCCGGTTGCGGCGCAGCTTTTCCACGGCCATGAGCACGAGCTCGGCGGCCTTGTTGGTGTTGGCCTCCTTGTCCTTGCCGATCCACGAAACATGCTCGCGGATATTGGCCATCTCGAACATGTAGGGGTTGAGGCCCGCGCGCTCCACGGTGCGGCGGAAGGTGGGCTCGTGCATGCGCGGCGTACAGGAGGCCACGACAACGCCGTCGAGCTTGTAGTCGTGGATGGCCTGCTCGATGGCGGCCTGGCCGGGCTCGGCGCAGGTGTACATGGGGTCGTCCGCGTAGACGACGTCGGGATAATGGCGGGCGCGTTCGGCCACCTCGGCCACGTCAACAGTGCCCGCGATATTGCTGCCGCAATGGCAGACGAAAACGCCGATTCTCATGCCTTGCCTCCCTTGGCTTCCGTGCCCTTGGCGCTTTGGGCCGCGCGCGCGGCGTCCATCTTGCGCAGGAGGGGCCCGGCGCTCACGCAGAGCTGGTCCAGCCCGAGGTGCTCGGGCGCGATGCCCATGGCGAGGCCCATGAGCTGGGTGAAATAGAGCACCGGCATGTGGAAATGGGCGTCCTCGGCCTTGGCCGCCTGTTTCTGGCGCAAGTCAAGGTTCATCTGGCAGAGCGGACAGGCCACGGCGATGGCGTCCACGCCGAGCCGGGTGGCGAGTTCGAGGATGCGCCCGGAATTGCGCGCGGTGAGCGGCCGCTCCGGAATGCCGAAGGACGCGCCGCAGCAGACCGTCTTGAGCGGAAATTCCACCATCTCCGCGCCGCAGGCGGAAAGCAGGGTCTCCATGAGGGTGGGGTTTTCCGGGTCGCCGAACTGCATCACGTCCGCCGGGCGGCTCATGAGGCAGCCGTAATAGGCCGCGAGCTTGATGCCCGAAAGCGGGTTTTTCACCCGGCTCGCCAGAGTGTCCGCGTCATAGACGCGGCCGATAAGCTGCATGACCGAGGTGCTCTCGGGGAGAACCTCGGCCGCGGGCGCGTCCAGAAGCTCGTTGACGCCTTTGCGGAAGGCCGGCTCCTTCATGCGGTCGGCCGCGAGGCGCAGGTTGGAAAGACAGCTCGGGCAGGGCGTGACCACCTGGTCGGCCCCTTCCCTGGCCGCAAGATCGAGGTTGCGCGCGCAGAGCGCGGCGGAAAGCTGGGTGTCCACGGCGTGGGCCGGCGTGGAGCCGCAGCAGCTCCAGCCCGGGATCTCGGCGAGCTCGATGCCGAGCGCCGCGCAGAGTGCGCCCGTGGACTTGCCGTAGTCGAGGGCCGAGCCTTCCTGCGAACAGCCCGGATAGTAGGCGAACTTCATGGCCGCACCCCCTTGGCCCTGGCCCGCTCCTTGTAGCGCGCGAGGATGCGGCCGGCAGCGGCCGCGCCCTCGTCGGGCGCGCACTTCGGGATAAAGGGCAGCTTGTGCCGCTTGAGCGCCGCCGGCGCGAGGTCAAGGTCCGTCGTGAGCCTGAGCGAGCGGAACATGTAGAGCGCCATGGTGCCGATCTCCCAGGTGCGGCCGAAGGCGCGCACCGTATCGAGGAAGGAGAGCCAGAACTTCTCCACCCGGGGCACGGTCACGTCGCCCTCGTGGCGCGCCATGTGGCGCAGGGTCTCCATGACGCGGGCCACGTCGATATTGTTGGGGCAGCGCAGGCTGCACATGGAGCAGCCGAGGCAGAACCAGACGGCATTTGACTTGAGCACCTGCTCTTTCAGGCCCAGTTGGACGCCGCGCATGATCTGGTTGACCTGGCGGTCATAAACGAAGCCCGCCGGGCAGCCAGCCGTGCAGTTGCCGCACTGGTAGCAGGTGGAGATGTCCTGGCCGCTGCGCTCCTCCACCTCGCGGGTGAAGGCCGGGTCGCGCATCCGGCCAAGGGAGATGGCATTCATCATGGCAACTCCGGTACTGGTCGCAGGTTGAACAACCGGGAAGGCAAAACACCGTGTTTCCCGGAAGCGTACAGGAAGCACAAACGAAAATCCAGCCCCCCGCCCGCGCAAAGGACTGCCGCGACAAAAACGGGCATCAGCGCCGGGCAAGCGCCACGGCGGCGCGCAGGCCGAGCAGGTAGCTCATGACGCCGAAGCCCGCGATGCTGCCCGCAGAGACGCGCGCAAGCACGCTCTCGTGCCGGAAGGGCTCGCGCGCATGCACGTTGGACATGTGCACCTCCACCACGGGCGCGGTGAGGATGGCGAGGGCGTCGGCGATGGCGTGGCTCGTGTGCGTCCACGCGCCGGCGTTGATGACCACCCCGGCCGTGCCGTCGTCCAGGGCCTGGTGGATGCGCTCCACCATTTCGCCCTCGTGGTTGGTCTGGAAGGTGGAAAGCCCCACCCCGAGCTCCGCGGCGAGCGCGGCCAGGGCCGCGTCGATGTCGGCAAGGGTGGCCGTGCCGTACTGGGCCGGGTCGCGCCTGCCGAACATGTTGAGATTGACGCCGTGCAGGACAAGGATGTTCATGCGTCTTTCCTTCCGCCTCAGCGGGCCTTGAGCGCCGTCACGAGGGCTTCGCGCGCCGCTTCCGGGAGCCGCCGCCCCGTCCAGATGCGAAACTGCGCGTCGGCCTGGCCGAAAAACATGGCGACGCCGTCGATGCAGCGCCGCCCCGCGGCCCTGGCTTCGCGCAAAAAGCGCGTCTCGGCCGGGTTGTACACGATGTCGTAGGCGATGCCGCCCGCGACCCGCGGGGCCAGAGCAAAATCATAGGGCGTCTCGCCCTCGTGCTTCCCGTGCATCCCGAGCGGCGTGGCGTTGATGACAAGGCCCGCTGGCGCGGCGTAGCGCTCCTCCCAGGCCACGGGCGTGAAGCCGAAGCGCTCGGCGAGCGACAGATGGCGCTTGTTCCCCGGCGTACACACGCGCACCTGCCGGCAGCCCCGCAGGCGCAGGGCCGCCGCAACGGCATGGGCCGCGCCGCCGGCGCCCAGCAAAAGCGCGTCCATGCGCTCCAGCGGCACGGATTCCAGCGGCGCGAGAAAGCCGGCCACATCGGTATTGTCGCCGCAGAGGGCGTCCTCCTTCCAGAAGAGCGTATTGGCGGCCCCGGCCAGGGTGGCGGCCTCGCTCACCACGTCCAGAAAGGGCATGACGGCCTGCTTGTGCGGGATGGTCACGGAGCAGCCCCGGATGTCGAGCAGGCGCACGGCCTCCAGAAAAACGTCGAGGCGCTCGGGCGGGATCTCCCAGCGCAAGTAGACCGCCGGGATGCCCAGGGCGCGGAAGCCCGTGTTGTGGACAAGCGGCGAGAGGCTCTGGCCGAGCGGCCAGCCGATGACGCCATAGAGGTTTTCGGGCAGCGGCGCTTCTGCAAGCGTGGATGCGGTCATGCGGAGTCCTCGTGAGTTTTGCCCCATTCCATACGCCCGGGCCCGGCGGCCGGTCAATGCCAAAGGGCGGGCAAAGAGGGCCGGCCGAGAGCAGGCGCGGCTTCCCCTTGCAGTCGCGCGGGGCCTGCGCTACAAGGCGGCATGAACGATACTTCCGGCCCCTCGGCGGACGTCCCGGGCCTCGCCGTCCGCATCGCCTTCACGCGCCCCGGCGCCCGCGAACTCTATGCCGCGGGCGGCGGCCTGCCCGCTCCGGCCACGCCCCGTTCCGCCGGCGTGGACCTGCGCGCCTGTCTGGACGCGCCGGAAGCGCGCATCCCGGCTGGCGGCCGTCTCGCCGTGCCCACGGGCATAAGCGTCCAGCCGGCCGTGCCGGGCTGGGCGGGCTTTGTCTATTCCCGCAGCGGCCTCGGCGCGCGCGACGGGCTCACCGTGGCGCAGGGCGTGGGCCTCATCGACCCGGACTATACGGGCGAGATCCGCGTCTTCCTCTTAAATACCTCCGGGGAGGAGCGCCTGCTCAGGCGCGGCGAGCGCGTGGCCCAGCTCGTTTTCCAGCCTTACCGGCCTCCCGCGTGGGAGGAAGTGCCCGAACTCGACCCCACCCAGCGCGGCGCGGGCGGTTTCGGGCACACCGGCCGCTAGTCCTTTCTCTCCACAGTCCCCCCAGCACGCGGCGGCCCCGCCGCAAAGGAGTTCCACCATGTCGCACGCCTTTGACGCCATCCGGGAAGAGGAAGAGCGCCTGCTCTGCCGCTCCTACAGCCGCTACCCGCTGGCCATCGCGCGCGGCGAGGGCTCCCGCCTCTGGGATGTGGACGGGAAGGAATATACGGACCTTCTGGCGGGCATCGCCGTGGTGGGCCTCGGTCACTGCAATCCCGAGGTCAACGCAGCCCTGGAGGCGCAGGCCCGCAAGCTCTGGCACGTGAGCAACCTCTTCTACCAGCAGGAGCAGCTCGACCTCGCCCAGCGCCTGCTCTCGACCACGCACCACAGCAAGGCCTTTTTCTGCAATTCCGGGGCGGAGGCCAACGAGGCCTGCATCAAGCTTGCCCGGCGCTACATGCGCAAGGTGCAAAAGCGCGACGCCTACGAGATCATCACTCTCGAGGGCTGCTTCCACGGCCGCACCCTGGGCGCGCTCGCCGCCACGGGCCGCGAGAGCCTTTCCGACGGCTTCACGCCGCTGCCCGAAGGCTTCCGGCAGGTCCCCCCGCGCGACCTTGACGCCCTCGTCGCGGCCATGGGGCCGGCCACGGCCGCCGTGCTTGTGGAATGCGTGCAGGGCGAGGGCGGCGTCGTGCCGCTGCCGCACGACTATTTGCGCGGCGTGGAGGCCCTGTGCCGCAAGCGCGGGGCGCTCTTCCTCTGCGACGAGGTGCAGTGCGGCATGGGGCGCACGGGCAAATTCTGGGCCTTCCAGCACGCGGGCCTCACGCCGGACGCCATCAGCGTGGCCAAGTCCCTCGCCAATGGGCTGCCCATGGGGGCCATGCTGGCGACGGACGAAATGGCCCGCGGCTTCGAGGCAGGCAGCCACGCCACCACCTTCGGCGGCGGCGCGCTGACGAGCGCCGTGGCGACAAAGGTCGTGGACATCATGCTGCGCGACGGCCTCGCCGACCGCGCGGGCAGGATCGGGCAAGCCCTCATGGCGCGCCTTGGCGACCTGCAACAGCGCCTGCCGGAAAAGATCCGCGAGGTGCGCGGCGTGGGCCTGATGATCGGCGTGGAGCTTGTGGAGGACGGCAAGCCCGTGTGGGAGGAGCTGCTGCGCCGGGGCTTCATCTGCAACCTCTCGCACGGCAAGACCCTGCGCCTTTTGCCCGCGCTCACCATCGAGGAAGTGCAGCTCGACAGTTTTGCCATCACGCTGGAGGACATCCTTTCCGGGCGCTGAGGGCCGGCCCTTGCGGCCGCAACCGCGCCCCGGGCCCCAAAGGCCCGGGGCGCTTTTTTGCGGGCCCACGCGCCCGCGTTTCCGGGTGCGCCCACGGCGGCCGATATTTTTTCCCAAACTAACCCTAAGGAATACAAAGATATTGCTTTCAAGAACCCGGGAATTTTTTCAAAGGGGGCTTGACGCGAAGCGCCGCGCCTTGTTACTAATTTCGCAAGCCATGCGCTCTTCGTTTTCGCATCGGGAAGCGGCCGACGCCCGGGGGGGCGTATCGTTCCCGGCATGAGCACGGCATAACTTCTTACGAGTGGAGGACACGTATGCCGACGTTTGTCGATCCGTCCAAATGCGACGGCTGCAAGGGTGGCGAAAAGACCGCCTGCATGTACATCTGCCCCAACGACCTCATGATCCTCGACCCCGAGGCCATGCGGGCCTACAACCAGGAGCCGGATGCCTGCTGGGAGTGCTATTCCTGCGTGAAGATCTGCCCGCAGGGCGCCATCTCCGCCCGCCCGTACGCCGACTTCTGCCCCATGGGCGGCGTCTGTATTCCCCTGCGTTCGGCCGACTCCATCATGTGGACCGTGCAGTTCCGCAACGGCACCGTCAAGCGCTTCAAGTTCCCCATCCGCACCACGCCGGAAGGCTCCATCAAGCCCTACGAGGGCAAGCCCGAGGGGGCCAACCTGGACGACGAATGCCTCTTCACCGAGACCAAGCTCCCCACGCCCAAGGACCCCATCAAGAAGAAGTTTGAGGTCCAGGAAGCCGACAAGACCGCGACCGTCATCGCCCACAGCAACTAAGCCGCGCACGCGAGAAGGAGAATACGAAGATGCCGACGATTCCTGTTAACGAACCCGCCAAGGGCGTACCGATTTCCGAACCCAGCGTCAAAACGCACGATGTGGACGTGCTCATCGTGGGCGGCGGCATGGGCGCTTGCGGCGTGGCCTACGAGGCTGTCCGCTGGGGCGACAAGCATGGCCTCAAGATCCTGCTCTGCGACAAGGCCGCCCTCGAGCGCTCCGGCGCCGTGGCCCAGGGCCTTTCCGCCATCAACACCTATCTTGGCGACAACACTCCGGACGACTATGTCCGCATGGTCCGCACCGACCTCATGGGCATCGTGCGCGAGGACCTCATCTATGACGTGGGCCGCCACGTGGACGACAGCGTGCTGCTCTTCGAGGAATGGGGCCTGCCCTGCTGGATCAAGGGGCCCGACGGCCACAACCTCAACGGCGCCCAGGCCAAGGCCAAGGGCATGAGCCTCGCCAAGGGCGACAAGCCCGTGCGCTCCGGCCGCTGGCAGATCATGATCAACGGCGAGTCCTACAAGTGCATCGTGGCCGAGGCCGCCAAGAACGCCCTCGGCGAGGACCGCATCATGGAGCGCATGTTCATCGTCAAGCTTTTGCTCGACAAGAACGTGCCCAACCGCATCGCCGGCGCCGTGGGCTTCAACCTGCGCGCCAACGAGGTGCACATCTTCCGCGCCAACACCATCATGGTGGGCGCGGGCGGCGCGGTCAACGTGTACCGTCCCCGCTCCATGGGCGAGGGCATGGGCCGCGCCTGGTACCCGGTGTGGAACGCCGGTTCCACCTATGCGCTCTGCGCCCAGGTCGGCGCCGAGATGACCATGATGGAAAACCGCTTCGTGCCCGCCCGCTTCAAGGACGGCTACGGCCCGGTGGGCGCGTGGTTCCTGCTCTTCAAGGCGAAGGCCACCAACTCCCTGGGGCAGGACTACTGCGTGACCAACAAGGCCATGCTCAAGCCCTATGAGGACCGCGGCTACGCCAAGGGCAACGTCATCCCCACGTGCCTGCGCAACCACATGATGCTGCGCGAAATGCGCGAAGGCCGCGGCCCCATCTACATGGACACCAAGACCGCCCTCAACACCACCTTCGCCACCCTCAACGAAGAGCAGCAGAAGGACCTTGAGAGCGAGGCCTGGGAAGACTTCCTCGACATGTGCGTGGGCCAGGCCAACCTGTGGGCCTGCACCGACACGCTGCCCGAGGAGCGCGGCTCCGAGATCATGCCCACCGAGCCCTATCTGCTCGGCTCGCACTCCGGCTGCTGCGGCATCTGGGTGTCCGGCCCGGACGAGGACTGGGTTCCCGAGGAATACAAGGTCCGCGCCAGCAACGGCAAGGTCTACAACCGCATGACCACCGTCGAGGGCCTGTTCACCTGCGCCGACGGCGTGGGCGCCTCCGGCCACAAGTTCTCCTCCGGCTCGCACGCCGAGGGCCGCATCGCCGGCAAGCAGATGGTGCGCTACTGCGTGGACCACAAGGACTTCCAGCCCACCATCAAGGAGACGGACGAGGAGCTGCGCAAGCTCGTCTACCGTCCCTATGACAACTTCCAGGCCGGCAAGGGCGTTTCCACCGACCCCGTGGTCAACCCGAGCTACATCGCGCCCAAGAACTTCATGATGCGGCTCATCAAGCACACGGACGAATACGGCGGCGGCGTCGCCACCTACTACATGACGTCCGACGCCATGCTCAAGACGGGCTTCCACCTGCTCGACATGCTGGAAGTGGACTCCGCCAAGCTGGCCGCCCGCGACCTGCACGAGCTTCTCCGCTGCTGGGAGAACTACCACCGCCTGTGGACCGTGCGCCTGCACATGCAGCACATCGCCTTCCGCGAAGAAACCCGTTACCCGGGCTTCTACTACCGTGCGGACTTCATGCCCCTCGACGACAGCAAGTGGAAGTGCTTCGTGAACTCGAAGTTCGATCCCACCACCGGGGTGACCACCTTCTACAAGAAGCCCTATATCCAGATCATCCCTGACTAGGGAAAAACCGCATCACGCCATCGGGGAGGGCGGCAGCGCGCCGCCCTCCTTTCATCCGCTCCGGCCTCCGGGGCAGTTCCCGCGGCGGAGCCCGCAATACGTGCGCCGCGCAACGCAGGAGGATCTCCAGGATGTCCAACGCCATACTCGTCGTGGGCGGGGGCTTTTCGGGCCTTACCGCCGCCCTCGAAGCGGCGGAACTGGGCCACGACGTCTTTCTCGTGGAAAAATCGCCCTGGCTCGGCGGCCGGGTGGCCCAGCTCAGCAAGTATTTCCCCAAACTTTGTCCGCCCTCCTGCGGTCTGGAGATCCAGTTCCAGCGCATCAGGAAGAACCCGCGCATCACCTGCCTGACACTCGCCGAGGTGGTGGGCCTTGCCGGCAAGAAGGGCGACTACACGGCCCGGGTGCGCCTGTCGCCCCGGCACACGGCCGCGCATAACGTGGACTTCAGCCTGCTCGCCCAGACCCTCGACGGCGAGACCAAGAGCGAGTTCAACCTGGGCCTGTCCTCGCGCAAGGCGCTCTACAAGGCCATGCCCTTCGCTTACCCGGCCCGCTGGGTGCTCGACCCCGACACCCTCACCCGCGCGGACGCCGCGCGCGTGGCGGGCAACCGCTTTCTTGAGATCAACGAGGGACCGCGCGAGATCGAGCTTTCCGTGGGGGCCATCATCGTGGCCACGGGCTGGCGGCCCTATGCCATGCGCAATCTCGTCAATCTCGGCGGCGGCGACATCGCCAACTGCATCAGCAACATGCAGATGGAGCGCCTCGCCTCCTCCTTCGGGCCCACGGGCGGAAAAATCGTGCGCCCCTCCGACGGCCGCGCCCCGCTTTCCGTGGGCTTTGTGCAGTGCGCCGGCTCGCGCGACCAGAACCATCTCGGCTACTGCTCCTATATCTGCTGCATGGCCACCTTCAAGCAGTGCCTCTACCTCGCCGAGCAGTCGCCCAATACCCGCATCACGGTGTTCTACATCGACCTGCGCGCGCCCGGCCGCTATGTGAAGGTGCTGGAAAAGGTGCAGGCGCTCCCCAACGTGACCTTCATCAAGGGCAAGGTGGCGGAAGCGCAGGCCATCGAGGGCGACCGCGTGCGCCTCACCTGTGAGGACGCCATCCGCGGCGAAAAACTTTCCCTCGACTTTGACCTCGCCGTTCTGGCGACCGGCATGCAGCCTTCCCTCGCCGGGCAGGATCTGCCCCTGCCGCTCCCGCTGGACGAGGACGGCTTCGTGGCCGGCGGCGAGAAGGCGGGCATCTTCGCCTGCGGCTGCGCGCGCATGCCCCTTGACGTGACGCGCTCGGCCCAGTCCGGCACAGCCGCCGCCCTGAAGGCGGTGCAAACGGTGAAAGGGAGGTAGGCGGCATGGCCGGCAAGATTGGCGTCTATTTTGATCAGTCCAACATCGGCGGCGGCCTGGACGCGGAGGCCCTGGCCCAGGGCGTGCGCGACAAGTGGGGCGCGCTCGCGGCCGTGGCCAAGGTCGTGCCCGTGCTCGCGGAGGCCGTGGACGGGATAAAGGCGGACATCGCGGCCGAGGGCCTCGACGGGCTGCTGCTCTGCGGCGCCTCGCCGCGCGTGGACGCGGACCTTTATCGCTTCGCGCCGCACGACGGCGCGCCCGTGCAGGTGGAGCACGTCAACCTGCGCGAGCAGTGCGTGCTCGCCTACCGCGACCCGGACGGAGGCTCGGTCCTGGGGCTGCCCCCCGGGGACGCGCCCGAGCTTCTGCGCCTCATGGCCACCGATTATGTGAACATGGGCATGGTGCGCCTTTCAAAGACCGAAACGCCGGAGCCCGCCACGGGCCCGGGCACGCGCCGCATCCTCGTCATCGGCGGCGGCTGGACGGGCATGCACGCGGCCATGGAAGCCGCGGCCTCGGGCTACGAGGTCGTGCTTGTGGAAAAATCCGACAAGCTCGGCGGCGCGGCCAACAATATCCCGGTGTCCTCGCCGCTCGCCTCCCCGTGGACAGACAAGGAGCCGCTGGAACTGGCCTCCCGCATCGCCGAGCTTGAGGCCGAGCCCAAGATCACCCGCTATCTGGAAGCCACGGTGACGAAGCTCGAGGGCCAGCCCGGCGAATTCAAGGCCGGGATCGCCACCCCGCAGGGCTCCGTGACGGCTGAGGTGGGCGCGGTGGTGCTCGCCACCGGCTGGACGCCGCTGGACGGCAAGTATCTCGAGCCCATGGGCTACGGCAGCCCGTCGGTGGTGCATGCCGGCGAGTTCGCCAAGATGCTCGTGGAAGGCAAGGTCACGGCCAGGCGCATCGCCTTCGTGCTCGACACCACCCTCGCCGAGCAGGCCTTCGGGGCCAAGGCCCTGGCCCGGGAGGCCGGGGACGGCGGCGTGTATGAGGCCGCCGACACCCTCAGGGAGGACGAAGGCCAGAACGTGGAGAGCGACGGCGAAAACATGGACGCGCCCTACGTCAAGGAGGACCTGGAGAGCATCCGCCACCTCCAGTACTCCAACGCCGTGAACAGCGTGGGCATGCTGCGCCAGGCCAACATCATCTGCGACAAGACCAACGACGCGGTGCAGGCCTTCGTCATCTACAAGAACATGGCCATCCCCGGCATCCTCGAGCGCTTCTACAAGAAGATGCAGGACCGCCTGGGCATCATGATGACCAAGGCCGACGTGACCGCCGTGAAAGACCTCGGCGACCGCGTGGTGGTCTCCTGCGCCAACACCCTGCTCGGCATGGACTTCGACCTCGAGGTGGACCTCGTGGTGCTTCCCTGCGGCCTCGTGCCCACCACGGCCAAAGACCTCACGGTCAACTTCGACTACCGTCAGGGCCCGGATTTTCCGGACCTCGACCTCTTCGACGGCTTCGCCGACTCCAACTACATCTGCTTCCCCTATGAGACCAGGCGCACCGGCGTGTATGCCGCCGGCTGCGTACGCCAGCCCATGACGCTGGACGCCTGCGCCGAGGACGCCTGTGGCGCGGTGCTCAAGGCCATCCAGTGCATCGAGGCGGCCGAACACGGCGTGGCCGTTTTGCCCCGCTCGGGCGACGCGTCGCATCCGCTGTTCAACTTCGTGCGCTGCACCCAGTGCAAGCGCTGCACCGAGGAATGCCCCTTCGGCGCGCTGGACGACGACGAAAAGGGCACGCCCAAGCCCAACCCGGCGCGCTGCCGCCGCTGCGGGACCTGTTTCGGGGCCTGCCCGGAGCGCGTCATCTCCTTCGCCAACTACAGCATCGACCAGATCGGCTCCATGATCCGCGAGGTCGTTGTCCCCAAGGACTTCAAGAAGGAAGGCCCGCGCATCCTCATCCTCGCCTGCGAGAACGACGCCTATCCGGCCCTCGACATGGCCGGCCTGCGCGGCAAGTCGTGGAGCCCGTACTGCCGTATCATCCCGGTGCGCTGCCTTGGCTCCGTCAACGCCATCTGGGTGTCCGACGCCATGAGCAAGGGCTTTGACGGCGTTTTGCTGCTCGGCTGCAAGTATGGCGACGACTACCAGTGCCACTTCATCAAGGGTTCGGAGATCTGCGCGCGCCGGCGCGACAACATCGCCGAGACCCTGAGCCGCCTCGGCGTGGAGCCGGAGCGCGTGGACCAGCTCGAGGTGGCCATCGACGAATATGACAGGGTGCCGGACCTCATCGACGGCTTTGTCGCCCGCATCACGGCCCTTGGCCCCAACCCGTTCAAGGGCATGTAGGAGGAAGGTCTCATGGCGCAAATGACGCTGCACACCGATCCCGCCTTCACGCGGGAGCTCATGGAAGCGGGGGGTAGCGACCTCAAAAAGTGCTTCCAGTGCGCCACCTGCTCGGTGGCCTGCCCGCTCTCGCCGGAGGTGGCGCCCTATCCGCGCAAGGAAATGGTCTGGGCTTCGTGGGGCCTCAAGGAAAAACTCGCGGCCGACGTGGATCTGTGGCTCTGCCACAATTGCGGCAACTGCTCGGACCTCTGCCCGCGCGGCGCCAAGCCCGCGGAAATGATGTCCGCGGCCCGCAACATGATCTACCGCGACCTGACGCCCCCGGCCATCGTGGGCAAGTGGATGAGCTCCTGCAAGGGGCTGCCCTGGCTCTTCGGCATCCCGGCCGTGCTCTGGCTCGTCGTCTGGTGGATCCGCGCGGGCTTCAACGACGGCAACTGGTTCCCGCGCGCGGCCGACGGCCGCATCGTGTTCGGCCAGATCTTCTACGGCGACTACACCATCGACCCCATCTTCATGCTCACCTTCTTCGGGGCGCTCGCCATCCTCGCCTGGGGCTGCACGCGCCTGTGGAGCATGTTCAAGCCAGAGGGGAGCCTGCTCGTGCTCGGGCCGAAACAGTGCTGGCTCAAGATTCTCTGGCAGGTGCTCTTCGAGGAGGTCGTGACAGGCCGCAAGTTCGACGACTGCGCGGACGGCCCGGCCACCGGCGTCCCGCAGGAGAGCCGGCGCGTGTCGCACACCATGCTCGTCTGGAGCTTCGGCATCCTCGCGCTCGTCACCACCATCGTGGCCATCGGGCACTGGGGCGGCAAGGTGCTCCCCTGCATCCTCATCGAGACGCCCATGCCCCTCACCTTCCCGGTGAAGGTGCTCGCCAACATCGGGGCCATCCTGCTGCTCGTGGCGCTGGCCCTGCTCACCTGGCGGCGCGCGCGGCTGAACCCGAAATACCAGTCCTCCAGCTATTATGACTGGTATCTGCTCGGCATCATCTGGCTGGTGGCCGTGACCGGCATGTTCTCGCAGGTGTTCCGGCTCATGGATTGCATCCACTCCGCCTTCATCGTCTACTACCTGCATCTGGTCTTTGTCTGGATGCTCTTCGCCTATGCGCCCTGGTCCAAGCTCGGGCACTTCGTGTACCGGGTGGCGGCCATGGTCTATGTGCGGATGTACGGAAGAAGCTGACCCGCAGCCACGGCACGGGCATACACCAACCCAGCATTTTGAGGAGGAAGCCGCCATGGCTGATGATCGTAAAGTCTTTCCCCTGGAAACGGTTCTCGCCCTCGTGACCGGCAAGAAGGACGTGAACGTGCAGGAGCTCGCGGGCTTCATCACGGGCCGTCCCGTCACCTGCGCGGCCTGCGCCGCCGCCGTGGGGCCCTTCGCGGCCGCGTGGCTCGCGCGCTGGTATCCCAAATTCATGGACATGGACTGGGCCGAAGGCCAGGACTGGAGCGCCTTTGTGGCCAAGTGGCGCAAGGCCCTCGGGGACAACGTGTCCCTCACGCCCATGGACGGCCGCACCAAGGCGCTGGCCGGGGAGGCCCTGGACGCCATGGCCGAGGCCAATGCCGCGGCCACGCGCCAGAGCGAGGCCGTGGCGAAACTCGAGGCCCGCGTGCGCGAGCTCGAGCCCTTCGAGGCCCGCGCCGAGGCTTTGCAGAAAAAGTGCGACGAACTCGAGGGCAAGCTCAAGGCCATGAAGACCGAAGTGGGCGGCCTCACCCGCCAGGTCTCCGAGTTCCAGGGCAAGGTGGCCGTGAACCACGACGAGCTCATGCAGACCATCAAGGACGCCATCAAGGACGGCCTCAAGGGCATGGTCGTGGGCGGCGCTGCCGCCGCCGGGAGCGGCGGCGAGGCCGTGGCCGAGGTGCAGGAGGAAGCCGCCAGCAGCGTGCCCGACGACTTCGGCTTCGGCAGCTCCGGGGCCGACGCCGACGGCTTCGGCTTCTAGACTTTCGGAACCGCTCCTTTTCCCGGACCCCGGCGGCCTGTCCGCCGGGGTCCCATTTTGCGCAAGCCCCCAAAGCCGCGCCCGGGCTCCTCTGCCCCGGCTTCTTGACTTCTCTTGGCGGCCCCATAAGAATACCTTAAATTTTTCCAGAGAATTTCAAGAGCGCGGCCACGACGGCCGCAACTTCCCGGGCGTCCCCCCGAGGGCGGGCGCGGTCACCAAGGGGCGTATATGCGGAACATCGAAAACTCTGCGCCTCGCCACGCAAGCGGCAAAAGCTGGCGATTTTGCCGGGGCCTCGCCCTGCTCCTCCTGCTCGGGGCCCTTTTCCCCGCGGCCCCGGCGGCCGCGGATCTCAGCTTCGGCCGGGCCCGCGAGCTTTTGCAGGAGCGCAGCGACGCCCTCAAGGCCTCGGCCGCCAAAGTGGAAAGCAAGGAGCAGGCCGCGGACTCCCTCAAGTGGCTGCACGGGCCCACCATCGGCGTGGGGGCCCTTGAAATGTGGGGCGAGGCCAAAATCGACGTGGAGCGCTCCGTGTCCACGCCGCTTGGCTCCATGCCGCTCGATATCGAGGACACCTACAATTTCAGCGGGCCCCGCGCGGCCGTCACCGGCACGCTCCCCATCTTCACCGGCGGCAAGATCGGCGCCGCCCAGAAAGCGGCCAAATACGGCGCGGAGGAGGCCAGGGCCCAGCACCGCGCCGCGGCCAACCAGCTTGATGCGGAACTCGTGACCAAGTATTTCGGGCTTCAGCTTGCCCTTTCCCTCCAGAAATTGCGCGAGGCCACGCTTGCCGAGGAGGACCGGGAGCTTGCGCGCGCCCGCAAGTTCGAGAAAGAGGGCATGGTGAGCCATGTGGAGGTCATGAGCGTGAAGGTGGCGCGCGACGCGGCCGAGCGCGAGGCCCTCAAGGCGCGCAACAACGCGCGCACGGCCAGGCTCGAACTGCAGCGCCTGCTCCTCGCGGACAATCTCGGCAGCCTGTCCACGCCGCTCTTTGTGCTCAAAAAGCCGCTCGCGCCCATGGAAAGCTGGGTGGAGCAGGCCCTTAAGAGTAACCCCCAGCTTGCCGCCGTGGAGGCGCGCGTCCGGCAGGCGGACCAGGGGGTCGCCGCCAGCAAAAGCTCGTGGTTTCCGCAGGTCATGGCCTTCGGGCAGTATTATTTCGCCCATCCGCACCAGGCCGACCTCTGGCCCGAGTGGCTCGCGGGCGTGGGCGTCAACCTCACCCTGTGGGATTCGCGCGACCGCGCGGCCGACTACCGGAGCGCCCGGGCCACCCTGCGCGAAGCGCGTTCCTCCCAGGCCGACGCCATGAACGTGGTGCGCACCAGCGCCGAGACCGCATGGCTCAACACCCAGAACGCGCGCGAGCAGTACAGCCTCACTGCCTCCAATGTGGCGCTGGCCCGGGAGAACCTGAAACTCAAAAACGAGGGCTTCGGCGAGGGGCTCTATACGGCGCTGGACGTGACCCACGCCCGCGACCAGCTCCTCGCGGCCGAGGTGGAACGCCGCGTGGCGGCCTTCGAGTTTGTGGTCAACTACGCCCTGCTGCATCTCGTTTCGGGCAGTATGCCGGATTTCCTCAACGCCTGCGCGCAAAAAGACCTCATCCTGGAAAGGTGACCATGAGCGAGTCACAGCAACACCCGGGCCTCGGCGGCAAGCTGGGCCTCGTCCTCCTGCTCGCCACAGTGGCGGCTGTGGGCCTTTTCGTCATCTGGGGCATCTGGCGGGCGGCCTTCCCGCCGCTGCCCCCCTTCCAGGGCCAGATGGAGGGGCGCACCATCAGCATTTCCTCCAAGGTTCCCGGTCGCGTGCAGGAGGTACTGGTGGAGGCCGGGGACAATGTGCAGGCCGGGCAGGTGCTGGCGCGGATGCACCTTCCCGAGGTGGAGGCCAAATTGAGCGAGGCCCGCGCGCGCGACCGCGCGGCCATGGCCCAGCAGAGCATGGTGGACGAGGGCCTGCGCCCCCAGGAAAAAGAGGCCGCCCGCGCGGAATGGGAACGCGCCCAGGCCGCCGCCGACCTTGACCGCAAGACCTATGAGCGCATCGCGGCCCTCTTCAGGGACGGCCTTGTCTCGCGCGAGCGCTTTGACGAGGCGCGCGCCAGGATGCTCGCCAGCGCGGACCAGGCCAGCGCGGCGAAGCAGGTCTTTGACCTCGCCAAGGCGGGCTCGCGGCCCCAGCAGAAGGAGGCCGCCAGCGCCGAGACCAGCGAGGCCGCGGCCGTGGTGAGCGAAGTGGCCTCCCTCGCGGACAACCGGGCACTCACCGCGCCGCGCGCGGGCCAGGTGGACAAGGTCGTCCTCGTGGCGGGCGAGCTCGCGGGCGCGGGCTTTCCGGTGCTCACCCTCGTGGACCTCGAGGACCAGTGGGCCAGCTTCAACATCCGCGAGGAAAGCCTGCCTGGCATCGGCATCGGCCATGTCATGAAGGCCCGCGTGCCCGCCCTTGGCCGCGGGGACATCGCCTTCAAGGTCTACTACATCAGCCCGCGCGCCTCCTACGCCACCTGGCGAAGCACCCGCGAGGACTCGGGCTATGACATGAAAACCTTCGAGGTGCGCGCAAGGCCCGTGGAAAAGGTGGAGAATCTCCGGCCCGGCATGACCGTGCTGGTGGACAGGGAACGATGACCGCCGCCCGCCGCTGGCTCGACGGCGTCATGGGCTCCCTCGCGAGGGAGTGCCGGGAGTGGGCCGGGAACGCCCGGGAAGTGATCTTCTGCAATATCATGCCGCTCGTGTGGATGCTCATCGTCTGGGGCCTGCTCGGCGAGGGCATCATGACCAAGGTCCCGGCAGCGCTGGTGGACGAGGACAAAAGCCCCCTCTCGCGCGAGGTCGTCCGCGCGCTCGACGCCAACCGGGCGCTGGGGCTGGAAAGCTACGAAAACAGCATCGCGGCCCTTGCGGCCATGCGGCAGGGCGCGGTCTACGGGGTCATCGTCATTCCCGCGGGCTACATGCGCGACGAGCTTTCCGGGGCCCGGGGCACGGTGGTCATCCACACGGATGAAAACCGCTATGCGGTGGGCGGGACCTTCGAGATCGAGACCGCCGCGGTCATGGACGCCCTCGGCGAGGAGCGGCTGGCCCAAAAACTGTTGCAGGCCGGGACCGGGGTCACGGGCTCGCGACGCATCCTGGGCCTGGTCCACGCCGATTTTTACCGCCTGGCCAACATGGGCTCGAGCTTCCTTATCTTCCTTTCCTCCACCCTTATCCCGGGCCTTATCGCCATCGGCGCGACCTTCGCCTTCATGACCGCCATCCTGCGGGAACGGTGGAGCGCCAGCGTGGGCGACTGGCTGGCCTCGGCCCGGGGCAGCTTCACGGCCGGCCTGCTGGGCAAGCTCACGCCCCACTTTGCCTATTATTGCCTCGTGGTCCTTTTCTATATCGCGCTCTTCAGCGGCTATGGCGGCTTCGCGCCGGCGGGCTCCATCGTGACCTGGTTTTTCTGCGGCGCGGCCATGCTGGCCGTGCTCGCCGCCATGTGCGTGCTCATCACGGGCGTGGCCCCCACCTGGCGGCTGGCGCTCGTTATCGCCGTGGGCTACGCGGCCCCGGCGCTGCCCTTTTCCGGCTTTTCCATCCCGCTCGATTCCATGGACGCGGGCGTGCGCTTTTACGCCGACTTTTTGCCGCTCACCTGGTACATCCGCGGGCAGGCGCAGGTGTGGGCGCTCGGCGCGGGGCTTGCCGAACTGGGCTCCACCTTCGCGGCCTTCGGCCTGCTCTTTGTCGTGCCGCTCCTCATCGGGCTGCCCTTTTTCCGCCGCAAATACGCGGGCTTCGCCAACAGCGAGCGTGAGGAGGCCGGCCGGCCATGACGCCCGCGCGCTGCTTCGCCACCGCCTTTCGCCAGTGCTGCACCAACATGGCCTGCGCGCCGCTCTTCATGGCGGCCATCGTGCTCTATGCCGCCTATTATTGCTGGCCCTACATGGCGCAGCTCCCGGACCACATCCACTGCGCCATCGTGGACGCGGACGGCACGGCGCTCTCGCGGCGGCTCGTCATGGAATTTCGCGCCACGCCCGACCTCAATGTGCTGCAAGTGACCCGGGACCGGGCGGAAGCCATCCTCGCCATGAAGGCCGGGGAGGTCTCCGCCATCGTGGAGATTCCGGCCCGTTTCGCCGAGGACGTGGCCGCTGCCGTGCCCACTGCCGTCACCCTCACGGCCAACGGGGCCTATCTTGTGGGCGGCAGGATGGCCACGGCCGGGGCCAGCGGGCCGCTCAAGGCGGCTGCGGACAAGGCCGTGGCGGCGTGGCTTGCGGAACAGGGGGCAACGGCGGCAAAGCTCGCCCTCATGGAGAGCGAGGCCCCGGGCCTTGTCACCGTGCCCGCCTACAACACCATTTCGGGCTACCTCAATTTCGCCGTGCCCATCGTCTTTGTCATCGTGTTCCAGACGCTCATGTGCGCGGGCTTCGGCATGTTGTTCAACGCCTGGTACATGGCGAAGGAGCGCCCGGAAGTGCTCGATGCCGCGCTCGCCTCGCCGGCATGCCTTTTTGCCGTGCAGATGACGGTGTTCTTCCTTTGCCTGTTCTGGACCCTGTTCATCGAGGGCCCGGTGTTCTATCTCCAGGGCATCAATTCCTTCCAGAATATCCCGGGCACGCTCGGCATGTGCGCCGCCTTCTCCCTTGCCGTGAGCTCGCTGGCGTCGCTGCTGGCCCTTCTGCTCGGGCCCACGCATTTCGTGATGCAGGCCGTGGTGCTCTCCGCGCTGCCCTGCGTGTTCATTTCCGGCAATCTCTGGCCCACCCAGAACATCCCGCTTTTTTTCCAGGCGCTCGGCGCGCTCTTCCCGAGCACGCCCGGCTCCTACGGCATCATCCGCGCCTCGCAGTGCGGGGCCGATGTGGCCGAGGCGGCGCCCTACATGGCGCACCTCCTGCTGCTCGCCGCGCTCTACTTCCTTTTGGCCTGCCTGGTTGCCCGGCACCAGGCGCGCAAAGAAGCCGCAGCGCAAACGGCCGACGCCTGACGCGACAGGCTTTGACTTTTGCGCCCGGCGCGCTATGGTGCGC